>NZ_JBFHKV010000103.1:0-12987 GCF_041595215.1 Stieleria sp.
AGTCCTTGCCAAGATGCCGACTACAGAGGACTCGTCGCCTCGTCCACTACCCGATAGTCGCCTCGTCCACTACCCGATAATTGAGCTGCGGTAGACTACTAGTGCGAGTGATCGAAGGCGGGCTCTTTGCCTTCGTACGCGCGGTACAGATCGAAGATCGCTTTTTCGAGCACCTTGGCGGTTTCCGGATCCGCCGACTGCTTGCACTTCATCGCAGCGATGATAACAGCGTGGGCGGCGGTCAGTTTCTTGGTGTAACCTTCGCTGTCCGGTTTGATCCGTTGGGCCAAGAAGTACGCCGAGATCGTGTCTTGAATCTTCGTCGCATGCTCTTCTTTGGTCGTGACCCAGCGTCCGGCTTGGTTGATCGATTGGGCCGACATCTCGCCATCGGCGATCTCGTTGATCTGCAGCTGAGCCTTCGAAATCGTGTGCTCATCTTCGAGCATTTGTTCAAATCGCAATTGGTCTCCGTAAATGCCGCAGGGAACCTGGCAGTGGGCCATGGCGATCGACGCGGTGATCATCAGTGCAAATGCAGCGGTCAAAATTCGGGTCATGTCGTTCTCTCTCATCAAGTCGTTTATTCAAACAGGTAGACACAGATCGTTCGCTGCGTCGCCGGTCCGCGTTCAGAGCGCCGGCGTCGAAGCGAAGCGGGTTCAGATTATAGGGCGCAAGCCGGCAGAGGTGGCGGGGGGACTGTCCAGAGACCGCGAATAATCCGCTCCAGCAGATCGGGGGTTTCGCCGGGAGTGCGGTCGGACCGGTGCAGGTTACAATGGGCCGAGCGGTCAAAACGTTGCGTGAAATTCTCGTTTTGATCCTGTGATTTCCGCGACACTCCCCCTTACCCCCAGAACGACCGCATTGTTTCAGCACGGAATTTTTCGCATCCACGCGGTTGCCCCGCAGACCGTCATCGCTGATCCGGCGGCCAACGCCGAAGCGATTTTGAATTCGATCGGAAACGTCGAGGCCGACTTGACCGTGCTGCCCGAACTGGCACTGACGGGCTATACATGCGGTGACCTGTTCGGCAGCGATGCACTGCTGGTCGGCGCGGCGGAGGGGGTGATGCGGATCGCCGAGTCGACTCGGAGCCGACGCGGCGCGGTGATCGTCGGATTGCCGCTGGTGGTCGGGGATTCACTGATGAACGTTGCCGCAGTCGTCTGCGGCGGGACGGTCGCCGGCGTCGTGCCGAAATCGTTTTTGCCGACCTACCGCGAATTCTACGAGGGGCGGCATTTCCGACCCTCCGGACCGGCCGACCCCGCAGCGGTCGCCATCGCGGGGAATGAAATTCCGTTCGGAACGGACCTGTTGTTCCGCCAGGGCGAAGCCGTCATTGCGATCGAGATTTGCGAAGACCTTTGGACGCCGATTCCCCCGAGCAGCCATGCGTCGGTCGCCGGAGCCAACGTGTTGGTCAATCTTTCGGCCAGCAACGAAACGATCGGCAAGGCCGCGTGGCGTCGCGACTTGGTCAAGTCGCAATCGGGTCGTTGTATCGCCGCTTATGCGTATGTTTCCTCCGGACCGGGCGAGTCGACGTCCGACCTGGTCTTCGGCGGGCACTGTCTGGTCGCCGAAAACGGTTCGCTGATCGGCCAGTCGCGGCGGATCGGAGACGGCCGGTCGCCCGAATGGGTCGCTGAGATGTCCGTCACCTGTGACATCGATCTACAGCGACTGGCCCATGACCGACGCGTGGTCGGATCGTTTGATGATGTCGCGGATCAAATGAAACAGGAGTATCGAACGATCGAGCTGGTCATGGACCCTGCAAAGCAAAAGGACGCTGCAAAGCAAGCGGCACCAGAGAAACTGCTTCGCTATGTCGATGCCCATCCCTTTGTGCCGTCCGAAGAAGGTGAATTGGCCGAACGCTGCGGCGAAATCTTTGCGATCCAATCGGCCGGTCTGATCAAGCGACTGTCGTGTCTGCCAAAGTCGACGCCGTTGGCGATCGGCATTTCCGGCGGATTGGATAGCACCTTGGCACTGTTGGTTGCACTCAAGGCGGTCGATGCCGCCGGTTGGCCACGGAAATCGATTCATGCGATCACGATGCCGGGTTTCGGCACCACCGATCACACCCGAACCAGTGCCGATCGGCTGATCGAATCGACCGGGGTGACCGGCGATTGCATCGACATTCGGCAACTCTGTTTGGACACCTTTCACTCGCTCGGCCACCGACCGCTGGGGCTGGAGATCGACGCGAACACGACCGTTGCATCACTACAACGTCAGCTGAATCAGTTGCCCGACGACGCTGCCGATTTGACCTTCGAAAATGTGCAGGCGCGGCTCCGCACGATGTTGTTGATGAACCGCGGGTTTGTGCTCGGCACCGGTGACATGAGCGAACAGGCGCTCGGATGGGCGACCTACAATGCCGATCACATGTCGATGTACAACGTCAACACTTCGATCCCCAAAACGCTGGTCCGATTCTTGGTCCGCTACGCCGCGGATCACTACTTCGAGGGTCAACTCAGTGCCTTGCTGCACCGGATCGCCGAGACGCCGATCTCGCCGGAATTGTTGCCGCCGGCCAGTGACGGCACCATTCGGCAGAACACCGAAAGCTCCATCGGCGCTTACGAGCTGCATGATTTTTTCCTGTACCACTTCGTCCGCAACGGTTTCACACGCGACAAAATCCTCTATCTCGCCTCCCAGGCGACGTTCGATCAGCCCTATGATTCGGTGACCATCGCAGCAACGCTCGACCAGTTCATCACGCGATTCTTTCGCAATCAATTCAAACGCAATTGTGTGCCCGATGGTCCCAAAGTCGGTTCGGTCAGTCTTTCGCCCCGCGGTGACTGGCGGATGCCCAGCGATGCCGAGGGTGGGGCGTTTTGAACGGCAAAGGCGAATGTTGAGCATGGGGGTGAATTGTTCGCACTCCGGTCGTGACGGATATTCCGGAACGTCGTATTGGTCCGAATCGAGTGTTCGTCCGTGTCTAACCGGTTGACGGTGTTGGACGGCGGTGGGGTTTCCATTTTGCCGGGCATGCGCCGGTTCGATTCTTGCTCGTGGTGGTGACTCGTCGAAGCCAATGGAGCAGCAATGGGCGATCCAAGGATGGTTCGCTCGTCGGCAGACAAGCAAGGAAGCGTGAGATGTCAATCAGCAATCGTCGCGGCAAATCGGTCGCAAAACTTGCCGCGGCTCTGTGTGTGCTTTCCACCGGTGTGGTGCCGGCAGACGGGAGCGAGCTACCGAAGTTGATCCGAACGACGTCTCCGATTCGTGTCGCCCCCGTGCCCGTTGAGGATGGCGAGGACACGTCTCGTTTTGCCGAACTGGGCGAGACCGGGACGACCGGTATAACCGACAAACTTCCCGTTGCCCGATCGGCTGCGATTGTGCAGCGAACCCGCAATCCGCAAACTCATCCTCTGCGACTGGACGCCGGCCGTGGCGAGCGTTTGACCAATCCGTTGGTCGTCGACGCGCCACCCAAACTTCGCCGCTTCCGAGTCGAAGATTATCCGTTGGTGATGCCGACGACCGATTCGCAGTCCCCGGCCGACGAAGCGGTTGTCGATAGCCAGAACGCCTTGCCAGCGCAGCCGGTCGCCGAGTTGGATGCCGCAGTGGATGTACTGTCGGTCCAGGCCAATCCAGAACCGGCGCTGCTGGGAACCGCGATCAATAGCGGATTCGGCAGCTTGGCGATCGATCAAATCGGCTCGCATCTGGATCCGCCTTCGACGTCGGGACACGCGATGGACTATCCGCCGCTGGGCCGTTTTTCAACCGACCTGGTGCTTCCGCAGGGACAACCCCTCGGACTCCACACGCCGGGCATGACCAGTTCGTTCCGCGAACAATTCGGGGCGATCGACAGCGGTCACTTGATCGAAGACACGTCCAACCCGGTGGGCGACGCCGTGCCGGCCTTGCCGTCGCCGACGAGCTCGGCCGAGGCCGATGCGATCGCAAGGTCATTGGAAGTGCTCGGTCAAGGCGTCACGCCACGGGCAGGTGCGGCCGCAATGGAGGTCGCGATGAAGGACCGCGTGAACAGCGACGGCCGAGTGGCGTTGGAGGTGGAGGAACTGATGGCGGCCAGTTCACCACAACCAGAACCGTCAGAACCGGAACTGGACGCCAGCAGTCCCAAGCCCTCGTTGGCCGAAAAATTCGTCGGCTGGTCCAGAAGGTTGACGTCCGGTCGCACGTCGTCACAGAACAAATCCGTTTCGACCCGGCTGCCCAGCGAGCGTGCGGCCAGTGAACCGTCGGCCGGTAAACCGTTGGCCGGTGATCTTTCCGTCGGTGAACCTTCCGCCGGCGTCACTTCGCCCCGTCAAGCCGCCCCGCCGTCGCGAAAACGATCCGGCGGCATTCTGACCCAGTGGCTCAACCGGTCTCGCTAGACGTCACAGACGGCGTAAGCTTCTTCGAGCGAGCGGATCGGATCCTCGCTGGTGGGAATGAATTCCTGGGCGACGTAGCCGCGGTATCCGGTGGCCTTGATCGCGCGCATGACGGCCGGGTAATTGATTTCGTTGCGGCCGTCCAATTCGCGGCGTCCCGGATTGCCGGCGGTGTGGTAGTGGCCGATGATCGACTGGTATTTTTCCAGGTTCGCGATCAGATCACCGTTCATGATTTGAACGTGGTAGATGTCGTAGAGCAGTTTAAATTTTTCGCTGCCGACTTCATTGACCAGTTCGGCGCACAAGTGGATGTCGTCGCCCCAGTATCCCGGGTGTCCCTTCATCGGATGGACGCTGCCGTCGGGGTTGAGGTGCGCCTTGCTGTTTAAATGCTCTAGGACCAAACCGATCCCTTTTTCTTCGGCATAGGGGATGACGCGTTTCCAGCAATCCAAACAGTTCTTGCGGGCGGCTGCGTCGCTGATGCCTTGCTTTTGCATCCCGGTGAAGGTGATGACGTTGGGGGCGCCGTATTTGACCGCCAGATCGATTCCGTCACGCAGCTTCTGTTCGACTTCGGCGTGATTGTCTCGGTCCAGCGGCCCGGTGGCAAACCCGTGGCTGCCGACCAAAGAGATCTTCAGTCCCATCGCGGTGACTTGGTCGTAGAGCTTTGAATTGATACCCTCCATGGCTTCCAAGCCGATGCGTTTGCACTCGACGGCCAGTTTCAGCATGTCCATCGGGTTGAAGCACCAGCCCATGATGGATTGTCGAATGCGGCCGCCACTTGCCGTGTCATCGTCGCTCATCAGGAGTCGGGGGGCGAATGCCGCGCCGGCGGCGGCGAGCAGATTGGCGGCGACAAAGTCACGACGTTTCACGGTGGGGCCTACCAGGTATTGGGACGTTTCAAGGGTTGGGAACCGAACCTCCTATGCTAACTGAATTTCAGCAGCAGATGGCCAACGCGGTCACGAATTTGCGTCCCGGCGAGGTCGTCAGTTTCGCAGACATCGCTGCCGCGGCCGGCCGTCCGCGGGCGTCACGCGCCGCCGGACGAATGCTTTCCCAATCGATGGACACCCTGCCCTGGTGGCGCGTCGTCTACAGCGACGGCCACCTGCCGCCCTGCAACCCCAGCGTCCAAGCCGAACGCCTGGCCGACGAAGGCGTCCAGTTGAACGCCTTTCGTGTCGTCGAGTCCCCGTTGGGACGCTTCAAGAAAACGAAGGAAAGCTGACGCACGCGGTCAGCCGACATTTGGCCGAGATGGCAGAAAGATCAGGGGCAAAAAAATGGACGACGGATCGATCGAATTGATAGACAGGAAAATGAGTGACAAGAAAATGTGTTGCTGAAGCGAAACGATCGATGGCGGACTGCTTGAGCAGACTGCTTGAGCAGACTGCCTGAGCGGACCGGCGCATGGAACTCGATCGAGAGCTGATACACAGCGTTTTTCCGTCATCGATTCTCTTGTCTTTCTGCTCACGGGGCATCCTTGATCACCGGCGCCAGGTAGATGTCTCGATAAGACACGTTGGTGTGGTCGCCCTGTAAGTAGATCGGGCCCGGTTCGGCGGGGTGGGTGTGGACGGCGCCCGCGGTCGGCCCGGTGACCGGTTGGTTGTCGATCACTTTTTCGCCGTTCAAGACCACGGTGACGTGACGGTCGACCAGCGTGATGTCATAGCTCTGCCACTGGCCGCCCGGTTTGCCCGCATTGAACGCGGGTTCGATCATGCCAAAGATCGCGCCCACGCCCTGCAAGCCTTGCATCCGAGAGTCTCGATCGACCACTTGCGCCTCGTACATCCCGCGCAGGTAGATGCCGCTGTTGCGTTGCGTTTCGACAAGGAACTCGATGTGCAACCAAAAGTCTTCGAACACCGCTTCGGTTTTCAGGTTCGCATAGTCACCGGTGGCACTGAAGTCGGTTTTGGGTGTCGTGTTCTTGAGCACGCCCGCTTCGACACTCCAGCCATTCTTCTTTTCGGGTTCATGGACCGTCCATCCGGTCAGATCCTTGCCGTTGAACAACGCGATCGGATGACCGAACCGGACCTTGGACAAATCGGGTGCGACGGTGGGCATCGGCGGAATCTTCTTTCCGGTAAACCGCTCACGCTGGATCGAGCCATCGGGAGACTGTCGCAGGATCAGGCCGTCGAGTTTTCCGTCGACCATGCCGACGTCCACGGTGGTCGTTGATTTTGTGTTCTTGTTCTTCCTGATCGCGAACTTCAACCGTCCGTCAGATTGTTCGACGTTCTGATAGGGACCGGCCGAGCCGACGTACAACCGCAAGTAGACCAGCGGTCGGCCGTCACGTTCTTGGACACTCATCCAGGCCGGCAGACCGGAATCAAGCTGCAGCGACCAATCACCAGCCAATTCCGCCGCCAATGGCTCCGCACGCAGCGACGCGATGAACGGTGAAAAGAGCAGCAGACACAGGCTAAGACTGCGGGCAACGAGTCGTGGTTGGTGTCGATTCATGGGGGCGATTGGAGGAGGGTTTTCGGGTTGTTTGAGCAGCATGCTGGAGGGCTTATCGTATCCTAACGTTCTCCCGCCCGCTGGTGAGCCGTGATTGCACCACCCGCGATCTTGCCTGGACAGCGGTTTCCGACTCGATCACAATGGTGGTGGCCGCAGAGCGGTCCCCCGCCACGGTGAATTCTTCGCCATTCCAACCGCTGCCCCGTCGATGCAAGCTTGTTTCCATCGCCACGCCCTCTTGCGCTTGACCGTTCTCGCCGGACTGGTTGCGGGCGCTCTGATGCCCTGCGGCACGGGATCGTTGATCGCCGAAGAGCGTCGGACGAATGGTTCGGCCGACGAACTAAGATTCTTTGAGCAAAAGATCCGCCCGTTGTTGGTCCAGCACTGCTACGAGTGCCACAGTGAAGAGGCCGGTGAGCAGCAGGGCGGTTTGCTGCTGGATCGGCGATCGGGGTGGATCGAAGGTGGTGACACGAGCAAGGCCGTGGTTCCCGGCGAACCCGATGCGTCCTTGCTGATCACCGCGATTCGCTATGACAACGATGATCTGCAGATGCCGCCGGAGCAGCGACTCGATGACGAAGCGATTGCGTTGCTCGAACAGTGGGTCCGACGTGGTGCGCATGGGCCGGCCGATGACATGGGCGAGACCGAGTTCTCGCGTTTGGGCGACCAGGACTACTTGTTTGATCAAGCGGAAAACCATTGGGCCTTTCAGCCGGTTCGCCCGGTCGAGATCCCGTCACCGGGGGCGATCGATACCGAGCACGAACGCTGGGGTGAAAACGCGATTGATTGTTTCGTGCTCGATGCGTTGTCCAGCGCCCAGCTGACGCCTTCTCCTCCCGCCGACGCCACGACCTTGGCTCGTCGCTTGCACTATGATCTGACGGGGTTGCCGCCGACGTTTGAGCAAGTCACCGCGTTTCAGGAAGCGACGGAAGTGGATCCCGACGGCGCGACGCCGCGGTTGATCGACCAACTGATCGAATCACCTGAGTTCGGACACCATCTCGGGCGTTTGTGGTTGGACATCGTTCGCTATGCCGACACCGACAATAACTATCGTCCCGACACACGCACGCCGCACTACCACCCGTTCGCGTTTTCCTATCGCGACTACGTCGTGCGTTCGCTCAATGACGACAAGCCTTATGATCAATTTCTGAAAGAGCAGATTGCGGCGGACCTGATGGGTTTCGCGGGGGATGCACCGGAAATGGCGGCACTCGGCTTTTATGCGTCGGGCCCGTATTCCAGCCGGGCGCAAAACGAAGCGTTGGATGATTGGATCGATGTGACCACGCGTGGTCTGATGGGCATCACGGTGGCCTGTGCGCGTTGTCACGATCATAAGTTCGAACCCGTGCCGACGGCGGACTACTATTCGTTGCGAGGCGTGTTTGCCGCAGTCGCGCGGGTCAATCCGTTGGACGAAACGAAGCAACCGGTGTTGACATCGTACCAGCCGACACCATCCCAATCCGCCGACTTTGCCAAGAAGCGATCGGCCATCGAAGCCAAGATCAACGGGGCTGCGGGCAAGAAGGCGAAAAACAACAATCGGCCCATCGCGCAGAAGATTCGTGAGACGGAATTGGCCGAGTTGCTCACGTTTCACCCCGGTGCCCCGGCGCGGGCGATGGTGGTTGCCGAGCGGAAGCAGCCACCGGAATCGTTTGTCTTCGTCCGGGGCGATGCTGCCGCACGCGGCGAGGCGGTCCCCCGTCGATTTCTGAAGATCTTGGATCCGCAGCAGCACGCGTTTCCCGAGACCAACAGTGGCCGATTGCAATTGGCCGACAAGATCGCTTCACCGGACAATCCGCTCACCGCCCGTGTGTTCGTCAACCGCGTTTGGGGATACCTGATCGGTTCGCATCTGGTGGACACGCCATCGGATTTCGGATTGCAGGGGGCTCCGCCGACGCACCCCCAATTGTTGGACTGGTTGGCCGATGACTTCATTCGCCACGACTGGTCAGTCAAACATCTGGTGCGACGGATCGTGATGTCACAGACCTACCAGCAATCCAGTCGAACGCGCGAGACTGCGGCCGTGGTGGATCCCGAGAACCGATGGCTGTGGAGGGCCAATCGAAAACACCTGACCATCGAAGCGATTCGAGACAGCATGTTGTTGGTCGCCGGCCGATTGGACCGTCGGATTGGCGGTCACCCCGAGCGACTCTGGGGCGACGACTACACCCGTCGTCGCGCGATCTACGGATTCATCAATCGCTTCAATTTGGATCCCACGCTCAGGGCCTTTGACTTCCCGGCTCCCGTGCAAACGCAACCGGCGCGGGGTGAAAGCATCGTCGCCCAACAAGCATTGTTCCTCATGAACTCGCCGCTGGTGATCGACCAGGCCGCCGCGATCGCATCGGCTGACGCGTTGACGCGGATCGAGGGTGACGAGGCCAAGGTGCAGTTTCTGTTTCGGACGATCTTGGGACGCGAACCGGTCGCCGCGGAAGTTTCCAGAACATTGAAATTGGTCGAATTTCAACAGCGATTTCAAAAACCGGACCGGCCACAAACACGCTTCATCGTTTCGCCGTGGCCGCTCGTCGCCCAGGCGTTGTTGATGAGCAACGAATTTCAGTATGTGGACTAGCAACATGAACCCTTTCGTTTCACGTCGTCAGTTGTTGCAGTCGACCAGTCTCGGGTCGATCGCACTGGCCAGCCTGTTGCACGAACCGGCCGAAGCCGGCAGGACGCCCGAAGAGTCGCCGTTGAGCCAGCAATCGCCGCACTTTCCGGCTCGGGTCAAACGCGTGATCCACTTGTTCATGAACGGCGGTCCGTCCCAGATGGACACGTTTGACCGCAAACCCGAACTCAACCGGCTCGACGGCAAGCCGCTTCCTGATTCAGTCAAGAAACAGTTGCAACCGACCCAACGCAACCGCGCGGGCAACCTGTTCGGTTCACCGTTCCAATTCAAACGCTACGGCGAGTGCGGATTGGAGGTCAGCGAGCTGTTTCCCAATGTCGCTCGGCACGCCGATGATCTGTGTGTCATTCGCAGCATGCAAGGCGAAATCGCCAATCACACGCCCGGGTTGCTGTTGACCAATTGCGGACACTCCACCCTGCCGCGGCCCAGTCTCGGTTCGTGGTTGTTGTACGGTTTGGGCAACGAAAGCGATGAATTGCCAGGATTCGTCGTTTTGTGTCCCCGCGGGTTGCCGACCGCACAGTCGCGCAACTGGACCAGTGCGTTCATGCCGGGCGTTTATCAGGGAACGCACATCGACACGGAAAATACCGGCAAACAGATCGTCGCCAACCTGACGCGTGATGATGTTCGCCCCGGGTCGCAGCGGGCCCAGTTGGCGCTGACCCAATTCTTGAACCAGCGACACGCGGCACAGCGACCGGGAGACGAGCGATTGGAGAGTCGCATTCACACGATGGAGTTGGCGTTTCGGATGCAAAGTGCCGGAACGGATGCCTTTGACTTGTCGCAAGAACCGGCGCACATTCGCGAGCTGTACGGCGAGACGACTCAGGGCCGCAACATGCTGTACGCGAGACGCCTGGCCGAACGCGGTGTACGCTACATCCAGTGCTACCATGGCGGCGGCCAGCCGTGGGACAACCACGGTTCGATCGTGCGAAACATCACGCGTTTGGCAAAGGAATCGGATCAGCCGATCGCCGCGTTGTTGACGGATCTAAAGCAGCGTGGAATGCTGGACGAAACGCTGGTCATCTGGGGTGGCGAAATGGGCCGCACGCCGACGGTCCAGCAGGTCAAGGATCCGACCAAAGTCGGCCGCGATCACCACATCGATGGTTACACCGTGTGGATGGCCGGTGGTGGCGTGCGTGGGGGAATGACCTACGGAGCGACCGACGAACTGGCGATGGCGGTGACGGAAAACAAAGTCACGATGCCTGATTTTCACGCCACCGTCTTGCATCAACTAGGTTTCGATCACAAACGTTTGACCTACCGTTATTCGGGACGTGATTTCCGTTTGACCGACGTGCACGGACGCGTCATCGACACGATTTTGAACAGCTGAGTCATGCCCTTGTCCCTTTCACACCCTCCGGCGATTCGCGTGTTCCAAGCTGCTAGCGTTCTACGTCGCATGCAGGTGCCCGGACGTGCATCGGCGATGTTCAGTTCGACCTCCCCCCGCTTCGCTCGACCTTCGTGCCACGCACGGGTGTTTACGCAAGTTGCCTTTTGCCCAAGGGGCATGCATATCCGTAGCCTGGGGCAAGCCAACCGAGCACTTGCGAGGTGGCGCCGCCCCAGGGAAAAGATCCAAACAGAGTCGGATTTGGCCAACGGCCATGCACAACATTCGCCGTTGACGAGCCAATTATTTATGGCCGTTGGCCAACTCCTCTCGTTTGCGCTTGCGTACCTTGGGCGATGCCCAAGGCTATGGATGTCAACGGCCCTTGGCCGAAGGCGTCCGCTCAGGCCAAATCTGACACGCAATCGTTTTGCAGGCACCATTGCCCGCCGGGAGGGTGGCTTACTAGGCGGGATGCGCCCAGTCGCAAAGTCACTGCTGTCGGACCGGATCGCGAATCCCCATCGGAAAGATGACCGGATCCACTGGCTGATTGGAATTCTTCTGCTCGTCGGCTTCAGTTGCGGCAGCGACGTGGCCCAGGCCGAGCGTCCGATCGATTTCAACAAACAGATCCGTCCGATTCTGACGCAGCACTGCACGTCTTGTCACGGCGGGGTGAAACAAGCCGGTGACCTGTCGTTCGTGTACGCCGACAAAGTGTTGCCGCCGGACGGATGGGTGATCGAGCCCGGTGATCCCGACGCGTCGATCTTGATCGAGCGGGTCAAGTCTGACGACCCCGATGAGCGGATGCCGCCGCCCCATGAGCATCCCGATCCCTTGTCGGCGGACGAGATCGAGTTGCTCGAGCGATGGATTCGCGAAGGTGCGAAGTGGGGCGGACTGTGGTCGTTGGAACCGCTTCAGCCGGCCACGATCGCGGCCGGAAGCGACGGGTCGAATTGGCCCCGACAACCGCTGGATGGACGGGTGCTCGAGCGACTGAAAAGCCAAGGGCTTTCTCCATCACCCGAAGCCGATCCGGAGGAATGGCTGCGACGTGTGTCGTTTGACCTGATCGGTTTGCCGCCGTCGATGGAACGTATCGCATCGTTCAGGACCGAACTGAATCGAGCCGTTGACGCTTCGTCACGCGAGCAGGTTTATGTGCGCGAAGTCGACCGGTTGCTCGGCAGCGAGCGATTCGGAGAACGATGGGCATCGGTCTGGATGGACTTGGCACGCTATGCCGATTCGAAAGGGTTTGAGAAAGACCCGCATCGAGACATGTGGCCGTATCGCGATTGGTTGATTCGGGCGTTCAACGACGACATGCCGTATGACGAATTCACCATCCGTCAGCTGGCCGGTGACCTGCTGGAGCAGCCCACGCCGGACGACCTGATTGCGACCGCGTTTCACCGCAACACGCAGACCAACACCGAAGGCGGGACCGACGACGAGGAGTTTCGCGTCGCGGCATTGATCGACCGGATCAACACCACTTGGACCGTGTGGCAGGCGACAACGTTTGGGTGTGTGCAGTGCCATTCTCACCCCTACGACGCGTTCAAACACGAAGAATATTACGCCTGCATGGCGATCATGAACGACACGTTGGATGCCGATTTGCCTTCGGACTATCCGACGCTGAAAATCCCCGACGATCCGGCACGTCTTGCGGCGGCGGTCGAAGTCCAACGGACCTACCAGCGGCAACGTGACGAACGCAATCAATTGGGCAGCCAGCTAGCCGGGAAGGTTGCTTGGAGTCCGCTGGTCCCGTCGAACGCCTCGAGTACCGAAGGCGAATTGCGGATCGAGGACGATCACGTCCACACCGCCGGTGGCACGTTCCCGCCGGGGGTTCGTTACACGGTCCAGGCCGACGCGCTGCCGATGACGGCACTGCGAATTGAAATCCTGCCCGCCTCGGACAACCCCGCCAACTGGCCCGAACAAGGCTCGGTCTTGAGTCAGTTGAAACTGTCCGTGGAGAAGGCGGACGGGACCGTGGTTCCGGTGCC
>NZ_JBFHKV010000104.1:0-12922 GCF_041595215.1 Stieleria sp.
CTGGACACCAACACGCGCTGGTGTGCAGGCTTCAGCCGCCCGTCTTGCTGCTCCGCAGCGCGAGAGGATGCGCCTCAAGACTGGACACCAACACGCGCTGGTGTGCAGGCTTTAGCCGCCCGTCTTGCTGCTTCGCAGCGCGTGGGGATGCGCCTGAAGGCTGGACACCAACACGCGCTGGTGTGCAGGCTTCAGCCGCCCGTCTTGCTGCTTCGCAGCGCGTGAGGATGCGCCTCAAGGCTGGACGCCAACACGCAGGCGATCTCTCCGCACAGACCGCAGCTGACACTCGGGGGTAGCCGGCGCACTACTGTGCGTCAGTTCTTCCTTCGCCCCCTCTCGATTCGTGCCATCATGAAATTCTCCCGCCTCTTGGCCTGTCTCTTGGTCTGCTGTTCTTACCCGATTGCCGCTGCCGACCCGGGCGATTGGAGCCAGTGGCGTGGCGAGAATCGCGACGGCCAACTGACGACCGGCGAGCTGCCCGAAAAACTGCAGGGCAACCTGACGCTGGCTTGGGAAAAACCGCATGCCCCCAGCTACAGCGGACCGGTCGTGTTTGACGGCATGCTGTACACGACCGAGACGGTCGACAAGACGTTTGAGAAAGTCACCGCGTACCATCTCAGCGACGGCAGCGTTGCCTGGACCGCCCAGTGGGAAGGGTCGATGGCCGTCCCGTTTTTCGCGGCCTCCAACGGAGACTGGATTCGCGCCACGCCGGCCTGCAGCGCCGACGGTTTGGTCGTTGTCGGAATGCGCGACGTGATCGTCTGCCTGGATCCGAAAACCGGTGCTGAAACGTGGCGGGTCGATTGCCCAAAAGCGATGGGAACGCCGCTGCCGATGTTCGGTGCAAATTGCTCGCCGCTGATCGACGGTGATGCGGTTTACATGCAAACCGGTGGCGCCACGGTCAAGCTTTCGATGAACGACGGATCGGTGATTTGGCAAACGTTGGAAAACGCCACCTCCAGCTCGCCCGGTGCGTTCTCCAGCCCGATCATCGCAACGATCGCCGGCAAGCGGCAGCTACTGGTGCAAACCCGCCTCGAACTGTGTGGCGTGGACTTGGAAACCGGCCAGCCGCTCTGGAAGCAGCCGATCCAAGCGTTTCGCGGAATGAATATCCTGACGCCACTGCCGATCGGCGATCGCGTCTTCACGTCCGCCCACAGCGGCACCGCTCAGCTATTTGAAATCTCTCGCGACAGCGACAAGTGGACGGTCCGGGAGGTCTGGAACCAGAAGCAACAGGCCTACATGTCATCGCCCGTGCTGGTCGATGGGCGGATCTACATGCATCTGAAGAACGAACGGATGACGGCGTTGGACACTCAAACAGGCGAAGCGACCTTCACCACCAGACCGATCGGCAAGTACGCCAGCTTGATCACCGATGGAAATCGCATCCTCGCGTTGACCGAGCGCGGCAAGTTGATGCTGCTCGACGGCTCCACACCGGACTACAAACTGATCGACGAGATGGACGTGGCACAGAATTCCTGGGCTCATGTCGCAGTGGCTGGTGACGACGTGGTCGTCCGCGACCTGGGAAAACTGAAGGTCTTTCGGATCGAAAGACCTTGAGGGGCGCCCGGACGCTGGCGCGAACCGGCTGATGTCAAGTGATGACCAGCCGTTTGGCGCGAGCCTACGGGCCCTCCGCCGGTCCCAACCTTGTCGCTCGCGCCCTACCGCTAAAAGATGCCTTACAGCGTTGCGCGGTAGGACTTACGCGTCGAGCCGCCTACGCCATCAGCTTGTTGGCGAAGTACGCGAGCAACAGACCTCGGGCGGTCCACAGAATCGTTCGGATCCAGTTGCTGCCGACGAGCAGTTGATAGTCCGCCTGGGTGAAACCGTTTTGCGTCAGCCGGTTGTGACACGGCACCTGGACCAGCGCGGTCGACAGCCAGATTGCCACCACGGCGATAAACGCCGCCACCAAAACCCAGCGTGGAATTCCGGCGGGCACAAAAGCGAGCAACATCCCTGCCGTCGCGATCTCGACCAACATGGGTAGCCCGACGATCGGAGTGATCAGAGTTGAATGATCCGTTTCGTACCTCGCAAACTCCGCTTCGCCCACACGGTCGAACAGTTTGTAATGCACGACCTGGACCATCCAGATCAATCCGACCATGTACCAGGTTGCGACCAGATTGATCAGAAAGATCACGTTCACCTTCATTCGATCGACTCCAATCGATTCACCCCCAAGTGATAACGCAACGCCTCGTCGGCCTGGCTGAAGCGAAATTCATATCCGGTCTTTTGCAGCACCGACGGGATCACGCGCGTGCTGGACAGCAGCAGCGCGTCAGCCATTTCGCCGAGCGCAAGACGTAGAGCGAACGCCGGGGCAGGAACCAGCGCCGGACGCGAGATCACTCGCCCGAGCGTTTTGGCAAACTCGCGATTGGTCAGCGGATTGGGTGCGGTGACATTGAACGGACCGGAAACGCGATCGTCGCAAATTGCGTGGTAGATGGAACCGATCACATCGTCGATCGAAACCCAACTCCACCATTGACGTCCGCTGCCCAAGGCCCCGCCGAACAATTTGGCCGGGGTCAACATTTTTTCGAGCGCCCCGCCGCCCGGGTCCAGCACGACACCCAGCCGCGCGTTGGCGACGCGAATGCCTGCTTGTTCGGCTGGCCGACAGGCTTGTTCCCATTCCAACGCGACGTCTGCCAAAAAGCTCTCGCCTGGAGCACTCGATTCGGACAGCACCTCGTCCCCGCGATCTCCATAGATGCCGATCGCAGAGGCGCATAGAAAGACTTTGGGCGGGTCCGCCAGCCCGGCCAAGGCTTCGGCCAAACGACTTGTCAAATCGACTCGACTGTCACGAATCGCCTGCTTGACCGAATCGGTCCAGCGCCGGTCCGCGATCGACTTTCCGGCTAAATGCACGACGGCATCCACGCCGGAAAGCTTGGCCGCCTGCTCGGGCGAATCCCAAGGAGCGATCGCAGCTTGACCGTCTTCGATGCGATCGATGGAACGTTCCAACCGGATCACGTGGTGGCCGAGCAGTGTCAACAACGCGCACAGCTTTCGCCCCACCAGCCCAGACGAACCCGAGACGGCGATCTTCATCGGTGACGCTTGGTACTTCGCCGCCAATTCCAAGTCGTCGCGGGTGACGCGGTGGCGGTAGGCGAACATCGTCTCCAATTCTTTGCGGGCCAAGGTCGCGCCGAACATTCTGCCGAGCGATCCGAGCGGCAATTGATACGTGATCGAATCGCGAAGCACACAGCCGTCGGAGGATGCTGCGTCGAACAAGTGGCGATGTTCCCAGTGGGCGAAAGGCCCCGAGCGTTGGACGTCGACAAAGCAGTGGGGGGGATCGTATTCGGTGTGCTGCGCGACCCATCGCATCGACAGCGGGCCGGACTTCAGCCGCAACACCACCACGCTGTTCGGCTTCAGGCTGCGATCGGACGATTCAATCGATACCTTTTTCCAGGGCGGGATCAAACGATCGAGGGCGCCGCGTCGTTCGTGATAGGCGAAGGCCTGCTCCGCGTCGACCGGCAGCGTCGTTGAAGCCAAATAGGTTTTCACTGAGTCTCCAGTTCCGCAAGGTTGACGTCGCCTGCCATCGCACGCAATTTATCCATGGCCCGTCGTTCGAGCTGGCGGACGCGTTCCTTGGAAACACCAAGGCGGTTGGCGAGCGACTGCAGTGTATGAACTTTGCGGTGCGCCCCGAGCGAAAAACGGGCGCGGATGATAAATTTCTCGCGGCGATCCAATTCGTTCAGCATCACGCTCAAACGACTCCTCAGCTCGTGCCAGCGTTTTTCGCTGATCGCCGACTCGCGACCTTCATCGGTCAAATCCAGATCCATGTCCTGCAGCCCGCCCACCGTCTTCTGGCGTTCTTGCTGTTTCACAACGACGGTGCGATAGGAATTGCGGCGGATGACCTGCGTCGCGTAGGTGCTGAATCGAAACCCGCGGTCGAAGTCAAACTTCTCCACCGCGCGGATCAGCGCGACAATTCCGTCACTGAGCAAGTCATCGAAACTGTTGTTCGGGTTGACGAATTTTTTCACGATCGAAAAGACGAGCCGCAAGTTTGCCTCGACGATTCGGTCGCGATGCCACGAGGCCAACGCGATCAAACGGTCGATCAACTCCAATCGGACCCGCGACGGCCGCGCTGGATTCAACAGGCTGCGATGCACCGCGGCCTGTTGCAACAGGTAATTCATCCGCTGAAACAGCATTTGCTCCTGTTCCGGGGTCAACAGCGGGGCCTCGCAAAGGCGCCCCAGGTGGATCGGCATGTCGATCCCGCTGCGTCGGATCGCCGCGATGCCCAGCTCCGCTTTGCGGGGGGCAAGATTCAACGGCTCGGCGAACAGTTGTTTGCCCAGGTCGGTATCGCCGAACTCGGGATTGGAAATGAAATCGATCTCTTCACGCAGCCGACGCTTGGTGCGGCTCTTGAGTTCTTCGCTCGTCAGTTCGCCGATCGGGGCGACCATTCCATCGGCTTCGCGATGAGCATCGTTCAATTCGTCCAGGTTCAACCAAGCCGGCGGACGTGCACGGAGTTTGGACGCATCCGATTTGGGTGCGGTTTTCTTCGTGTCAGTCGTGGGAGCGGGGGCGAGCTTGGTAGCCATGGCTTGATCCTTGGGGCGGTTTCTAGAACGGAATTTCGTTCAAAACGTTCATCACGGTATATCGGTAGATTCGTGCAACAACAATGCCCGGATGCATAAAATGGAGAAATAAGTTCCAAATCCGCTGCAGAAACGCCGAAAACACGAAAGTTTTGCGATTCCACGGTTGGCGAGGTGGAGGTTTTCGCTACGATTCAAAAACGTCCACCCTGGACGCTTTTCAGCCAAAACGTCCACGTTTGCCTGATTCAACGCCCCGGACCTTGCCTGTGACCGACTCGCTGCCCCAATTCTCTCCGAAACAGATCGCCAGCTCGCTGCATGTCAGCGAGTCGTCGGTCAAGCGTTGGTGCGACCAGGGTGCGATCCCGACCATCCGGACGGTCGGCGGCCACCGCCGGATCACCCTTTCGGGCCTGCGTGAGTTCCTCCAGTCGACCGAGCGAACGATCGTTGACACGAAAGCGCTGGGGATCGACGGCAGCGACCTTGAGATCGCGTCAAAGCCGACGGCCCGCCGTACCGCGGTGCGTGGAGCCGGCACCGAGCCGACGCAGCAGGAGTTCCGTGCGGCTTTGGCCGACGGCGACGAGCGTCACTGCATGCGATTGCTGGAGCAGCGGATCGCGTTGGGGTGGTCCCGTGCTGAAGCGGCCGAGGACCTGATCACCGACGCGATGCGAGGGCTCGGTGACGCGTGGGACTGCGGCGAGCTGGAGGTCTATCAAGAACGCCGCAGCTGCACGATCTGCACGCGGCTGATCTACAACCTTCGCGAGGGGCTCGCGAACCTGCCTGCAGAGGCGCCGATTGCGATCGGTGCGGCGCCGGAGTCGGACCCCTATCAGCTACCGACCGCGTTGGTGGAGCTGGCGCTGCGGGAAAGCGGCTGGAACGCGGTCAATTTGGGCAACGACTTGCCGCTGATTTCGTTGATGCAGGCGGTCCAGGATTACCAGCCCAAAATGGTTTGGTTGAGCGTCACAGCGGTTGACGATCCGGCCCGTTTTGTGCGTGAGCAGAACCAGCTTGCCGACTCGCTGGGCGATCGGGTGAGCTTGATCGTGGGGGGGCGTGCGTTGGACGATCAACTGCGTCCGAAGCTGCGTTACGCGGCGCACTGCGACAGCCTTCGGCACCTGATCGAGCTGGCGGAGATTCTGAAGCGTTAGTTTTGAAAGCGTTTCTAATTTTGTCTTTTTGCGACTGGCTTTGTTCGCTTCAGCGTTGACACATCGTCCGCGCTGTCCCTACGTTTGTAGCGAGCCGTCAGCAGCGTGTTGATGCTTTTTCACTTGCTGAGTCCCGGTTTGCTATGAACCGTTTTGATGCGACCATGATTTGGAATTCCGTTAGCGATCACGTTGCCGACGGAAAGGACAACGCCCCGCACCCCGTCGACGCACTCGATGCCGAAGAGTTGTCGGTAGAACACGACGGCGAGGCACCGAGCAGTTGGTCCGCGGCGATCCGCGCCCAGACCTTTTTTGTGCCGCTGCATTACGAAGCGAACTACCGTTACCCGTTGATCGTCTGGCTGCACAGCGACGGCTTCAACGAGAACCAAGTTTGTCACGTGATGCCCCACGTCAGCTCGCGGAACTACTTGGCCACCGGCCTTCGCGCCCCGATGGCGTCCGACGCGTCGGGTCACCGGTTTTGGTGGAGCAACTCGGCGGCAGCCTTAGAATCGGCAGAGCGAAGTGTGCTCGCCGCGATCGACCGTGCCGCAGATCAATACAGCATTCATGCCGAACGCATCGTGTTGGCGGGGTACCAAAGCGGTGGTACGATGGCGACGCGGATCGCGATGCGTCACCCCGAACTGTTTGCCGCCGCGGTCTCACTCGGCGGCGCGTTCAATCTGCCCGCCCATCCCGAGTTGGACCGGCAGCGGTTGAAGGAACGACGATTGCCGATGCTGTGGCAGCGATCCATCGAAAGCGAGTTCTACGACGAGACGCGCTTGGTTTCCGAAATTCAAGCCGCCAGCTCAATCGGAGCACAACTGGAAATTCGCCAGTATCGCAACGACGACGAAATGAATACCGTCGTTTTGTCGGATCTGGACCGATGGGTCATGAATCATGTGGTGAGCGGTGCTCCAGTTGCTAAACTAAGCCATTGGGATACAAGTCCGACTTCGTTCTCGGACAACTAAACTTCCAGTTTCACCTCCAGGTTCCACTGTATGGCCGACGAAGACTCTGACGATCTCCCCGAAGTGGTTCAAAGCGATCGCGGTGCCAAGATTTTGATCGTCGACGACGATGTCGAAATCATCGAGTCGGTGCGTTATGCGTTGGAAGACGCCGGGTACGAAGTCGTCGTTGCCCGCGACGGAAACCAAGGCTTGGCGTTGGCCGAACGCGAATCCCCGGACCTGATCATCTTGGACATGATGATGCCCAAACGCAGCGGGTTCCTGGTGCTCGAGAAGCTGCGGCGGATGTCCGAAACCATGGTGCCGGTGATCATGATCACCGGCAATGAAGGCAGCCGACACAAAGCCTACGCCGAACTGCTGGGCGTCAGCGAATACATTCGCAAGCCCTTCCAAATGGACAAGCTTCTGCGCGCCGTTGACACCCAACTGACTTCGGCATGAACCCGCCCCACCGATTCCTGCTCGTTGCCGCCGCGATCGCCGGCGCCACGGGTGTCTCCCTGGGTGCCTTCGCGGCCCACGGGCTGGAGGGGTTGCTGCAGTCCCAAGGGCTGGAGCCCGAACTGATCGCAAAACGTGTGGGGCAATTCGAAACCGGATCGAGGTACCACCTCGTGCATGCCGTTGCCCTCTTAGCCCTGGCGGCCTGTGGCTCCAACGCGTCCTCGCTGATCGTAAAATCCGGTTACTTGTTCCTGGCCGGCATCGTGCTGTTCAGCGGCAGCCTGTACCTGCTGGTGTTGACCGAAACGCCTTGGATGGGGGCGATCACGCCGCTGGGAGGCGTTGCTTGGATCGTCGCTTGGATCTTGCTCGCGTTCGCGACCCCTAAGCGGCCGGATGAGTCCACCACGCCTGCGTAACCGAGACATCACGCAACGCACTTCGCTGAGGCAATGTCCCTCGCTGACGCAGCTAACCTGAAGGGATTCTGACTCCATCGACGTCCCCAGGCCTGGTCGCCAATCCGACAGGATGCTCGACAGTCGTTCGGCCTAGTCACGTGTCGCATGCCGGCCGTGAATCTGCTTCGACGGATCGCAGCGCGAACCCGCGGAATTTTCGCACCCTGTCATCCGTGGGTTCGCGCCGCCATCGCTGGGGAATCTTTTGGGCACGGTCTTTGCATCACCGGCAGGTGATCAACTACCGCGTGCTTATTCGAATTGGAGATTGCCAGCGCCCTCCGAACCAGCGCCACCCAATACAAAGCCTCCTCGCCATGCCGGCCTTGCCATCTCGGCATCATGGTCTCCCGCGATTGGATCTGCACGACTAAACCCGCACGAAAAGCAACCAACGTGTTGCCACCCAAAGCCACCGAGTCGTTCCATGAGACATCAACGAAACCTTCTTTACTTCGCCGCTTACATTGTTCTGTCGATGGCGGCACTGATGACCGTCAAGGCGGAGCAACCATTGCAAACCGCCCCGGCGGTGCCTGACGGAGCGGCCCAAGAGATCAGCGACTGGGCCCTGGCAGGAGTGATTTGGAGCGATGCCAGTCTCGCCAAAAAGCTGGCCATCGAGGCCGCCAAACGTAGCGAGTCGAACGAACAGAAAAAACAACTGCAAGCCATCGCCGAGCAGTCAAATCAAGTGATTGCCGAGTTGGAAGCGTTTGGTTGGACACAAGTCAAACGCTCCGCCAACTCGACCGTTGACCGCGATTCCGAACGTGCGCTGCCCGATCCGAAAACAGTCGGTGCCGCCCTGGCAAAATCGATTGATCGCCCCAAGCGTGATCAGAATGCCCGCCCGTCCAACGACGACAAGGCATCCGAACGCGCATCGTCGTCACGCCGTTCGTCACAAGCACGAACCGCTGCCGACGCCAAAGGGATCAAACGGCTCGACACCGAAACTCCGGCCGGTGTAGACGATCCGGGGCTAGATGACGAACGAACCGCCGACAGACCGCGATTGGATATCGATCAGTACCGTGTAGACGACTACATCGACGAGACACAACGTGAGGCCGGCAATTTGGCCGACGCAATCGAAGACGGGACGGAAGCTGCGATCGCTGCCGCCGCGGGACGTCGTGCCGTCAGCGGCCCCGTCGCCGGACGAATCAGCCTGCGCGAGGCCCAAACACGATCGGCAACCTTGCCCTATTCGAAAGACTCAATCTACGATCGCGATGATTATGATCCCGATGCGGACTACAACATCGACAATCCGCTCGGTACGGAATTCACTAACCCGGAAAGCGTCGATTTGGGTGACGGTGATGATGACATCGACAGAGACAATCCGGCAATAGTCATTGACGGCGAAGATGAACTGACCGCCGCGCTGCAACGCGAGAATCGCTCCACAGCTGACTCCACAGCCCAATCGGCACAAACCACTGTTGATGCAGAAGTCACTGTCGATCTAGATCGCTATACCAGCGATCGCTCGGGCCATCTTCAAGATGCAAATTGGGTGCAGTTTCACTTGAACGCCAACCAAGCGACGTGGTCCCGCTTCACTACGCGGGACAACCTCGTCGAGCGAACCGGTGATGCGGTCACGAAGCTGAAAGCCGACGCCGCGGCTGCCCTGCACGCGACCGACAACCCCAAGCTGGCGAGCATCCTGATGAAGATCGTCGAGTAATTCAGCTGGTGAACATTGCAGTCAACTCACCTCGTCTCGGGTGGCCATCATCACCAAACCCGCCCGAGGCGAGTTGACGGCAAACCGGCTATCGAGGCCGCTTGCCTCTGGCGACAGTCTTGATCAGCCGTCGAAGTGTCGGTGAGATCACTCCCTCGCCGCACGGAATGGAATCCGAGTCTGCGACGCTGATTTGCTCCAGACACTTTTTCCCTGCGATTAAATCGAGGATGACCGAAAGAGTCGTCTCCCTGTCGAGCGGCTTTTGAAGCAATCCATCGCCACCCATCCTGCTCACGACGTTGAATGTCTGGCCATCGAGCAGGCTGGTCATCACCAGCACGGGCAGTTTCCGAATCCGCCCGTTGTCGGATTGACGAACCTTCTCAAGAAGTTCCAGTCCGCACAACAACGGCATCTCCAGGTCGGTCACCAGCAGATCGGGCGGATGGTTTTGAATCGATTCCCATGCTTCTAACCCGTTTTCGGCAAGCACGCAATCGAAACCGCAACCGTCGAGCCATTTTCCTACCTTTGCTCGCGACGATCGCACATCATCCGCAATCACACATCGTTTGGGGAGGGCAACGTCCGTCATCACAGGCTGAAGCAGAAAGGGAGTGAATGCGGGTTCTACTGTGATTTTGATTGGGTTTTAAGAGTGCAACGAGAGTGCAACTCTCGTGCCCTTGGCGAACCGGCCTGCCGGGCATCTCCAGCGAATCGATGCCATCTCCATAGCAGTCTTAACAGCAACGCACCTCGTCCACCACTCAAGCGGGACGGTTTGTCCTAACAGACTCTGTTCCTGACACACTCTTTTCGCGGCACATCGTTCTTCGCCGTCAACCGCCGCGTTCGGTGAGTGAGACGAATGCTGTTCGAGAATGCCTCGCACTGGTCACTGATCGACCGGCGATACCGGGCCGAGCCCACCGGTTGTGGTGACGGCAATGGAAAGCCGCCTTTGGCATGGAAACTGCAACGTCAGTATCCGCAACACTAATGATGTCCCAACCGTTTTAACGCAAACCATGACGTTCCGTTCCGGAGAACAACATGAGCAAACAATCGCTCAAACAAAAACGAATCGCATTTCTCGCAACCGACGGCTTCGAGCAAGTGGAGCTGACCAAGCCCTGGGAAGCGCTCAAAAACGCCGGCGCCGAGGTGGTGTTGGTGTCACCAAAGTCCGGTGAAATCCAGGGCGTGAATCATGACGAAAAGGCAGACACGTTTCCAGTCGATCAGTCGGTCCACTCGGCATCCGCCGAACAGTTCGACGGACTGGTGTTGCCCGGTGGTGTTTTTAATCCAGACGCGCTGCGGATGTGCGAAGATTCCGTCAGTTTTGTGCGAGACTTTTTTAAACAACACAAGCCGGTCGCCGCCATCTGCCACGGGCCTTGGACGCTGATCGAAGCCGACGTCGTCCGAGGACGCAAGGTAACGTCGTGGCCGAGTCTGAAGACTGATTTGATCAACGCCGGAGCCGAATGGGTCGACGAAGAATGCGTTTGCGATCAGGGATTGGTGACCAGCCGGAACCCCGATGACCTGCCAGCGTTCTGTGACAAGGCGATTGAAGAATTCGCCGAAGGTCGCCATGCCGAGCAAACGACATAAACGCGTTTTGCAACTGCTCCGCATACCCAACAGGCAACGCCGTGAAGCATTTATTAGCGGCAGGGCGCGAGCCCTCCGGTGTTTCGGGAACGATGGGGGACCGGCGGGCCTGCGTCCTGCCGCTAACACCTCATTTTTTAGCGGTAGGCCGCGAGCCCTCCGGTGTTTCGGGAACGATGAGGGACCGGAAGGATTGCGCCCTGCCGCTAACACCTCATTTTTTAGCGGTAGGGCGCGAGCCCTCCGGTGTTTCAGGAACGATGAGGGACCGGAGGGTTTGCGCCCTGCCGCTAACACCTCGTCAAACGCGGGGAGTCAATGCTTCACAGCGTTGCCCAACAGGGTCGCCGGCGGCCGATCAGCCGACGGCGTTCCTAACAAGCTGGCGATTCAGTGACCAAGCACTCAACAAGGACTAGGACCATGAACACTCATAAAAAACTGATCGACTTACTCAAAGACTTCGACACAGCGATGCTCGTCACCCGCAGCGTCGACGGTTCGATCAACGCCCGTCCGATGGCGGTCGCGCAGGTGGAATCAGACGGTCAAATCTGGTTTGTGACCGAACGCGACTCCGGCAAAGTTTCCGACGTGGCTCTTGATTCAGAAGTTGCCGTGACCATGCAAGCGTCAAATCAATTCGTGTCGATCTCCGGAACTGCACATCCGAGCGATGACCAAGCGAAGCTGGACGAACTCTGGAGCGAAGGCTGGAAGGTTTGGTTTCCCGACGGCAAGTCCAGTGAAAAGATTTTATTGCTGCGGATCGAACCGTCACGGGGCGAATACTGGGACCACTCCGGTTTGACCGGTGTGAAGTATTTGCTGAAAGCCGGCACCGCCTATTTGCAAGGCGAACGTCCCGCGACAGACGCCGAAACCAACGCCTCTGTTTCGATGTAAACCGGCGCGTGCTGTGATGGAGACAGGGCCGGATACCGGACCCCCATCAACAGCACCGCGCTTTTCACTCCCCCTAAAAAGACCGAGAGAACCATGCGACTCGCTGCCTCCCTACTAACGATGATGTTCGTCACAATTGCAATCGCCGATGACGGGTTGTTTGACGACAATGACAACACAACCGCGGCGGGCGACGTTCTCGAAGCCCGCGGCGAACTGGCCACCGGCCTCGGCAAAGGTGCCTATCTAAAATCTCTGTCAGCCGAACAGTTGCAAGAAGCTATTTCGCTACGCCTCAAAAATCGCGAAGAGCGGGTTGAGCAGTACTATGAACTGCGAGATCTACGGGACGCGGAAATCGCGGAGGAACACAAGCCGCTATCGGAAGAGAAGCGTCGTGAAATCGGCAAACGGATGGCCCCAGACCGATTGAAAGAAAACCAGATCGATCGACAGTCCGGCGAACTCTACTGGCCTCGGCCCCTGGACCATGACGCCCTTGAACCTTACCGCAAACCGATCGAAGAGACGTTTGCGAAGCGTTCCAGCCCCGGTGAAACGTATCGGCGAATGGATTACGCCAAAGTCCACCGGATGGTCAACCTGATCCACGAAGCGGTGGATTCGATCAAAGACCAACTGGATCCCCAAGAGTTCACCGCTTTAAAAAGCTATCTCCGTCAAATCGATTATGAAGCCAGGTTCAACGGCTCCGACGAGAGGATCGACTACTGATGAACACTGACAAATCCGCTTCGCCGTTGAACATGACTCCCTGTCCGCGCTGCGGCATTGATGTCCACGACCGCGCGGTCGCATGCCCCAACTGTGGCACGAAAATTTACGTGAATTCGCCCGCCGACATCACGCCGACCAGGCACCCGCCTGGTTCATCCAACGACCGCTCTGTTCAAAACCGACCGGATGGTCGCTAGGACGGTGTGACACCTCAGGGAGTGTTTCCCCACAA
>NZ_JBFHKV010000105.1:0-12917 GCF_041595215.1 Stieleria sp.
GATGATGCGTCCGATCCGCGGATCGACCGGCATGCGGCCGAGTGACTTTCCGATCGCCGTCAATTCTTGTTGTTCGTCGATCGCACCAAGCTCCAGCAACGTCTGGACGCCTTCGCGGATCGATTCCGGTCGCGGCACATCCAACAGCGGCAATGAGTCCAGCGACCCGAATCCCAGCATCATGCTTTGCAACACGACCGACGCCAAGTTGGTCCGACGTATCTCGGGTGTCGTGAAGGCATCACGGGACTCAAAGTCCATCGGCGAATACAGTCGCACGCAGACGCCGGGACCGACGCGGCCGCAGCGACCGGCGCGTTGGTCCGCACTCGCACGGCTGACCGGTTCGATCGGCAATCGCTGCAGCTTGCTGCGTGGGCTGTAGCGGCTGATGCGTGCCGTGCCGGTGTCGATCACCGAGCGAATGCCGGGCACGGTCAGCGAGCTTTCGGCGACGTTGGTCGCAAAGATCAACCGTTGTTTCTGGCCGCTGGGATGAAAGATCCGTTGTTGATCCTTTTGCGGCAACCGCGCGTACAGCGGCAAGATCTCCACACGTCCCTCCAGTCCCAGACGTTTGTAGTGTCCGGCTACGCGGTGCGACACCAAACGGATGTCGCGTTCGGTGGGCAGAAAGATCAGCGTGTCACCGCCGCCGCTGTGACCGCGCGACAGATCTTTGATCCCCGCGATCACATGGTGCGCCAGGTCATACGAACGGTTCTCGTCGGCGACGTCTTCCCAAGGCAGATAACGCATCTCGACGGGATAGCCGCGGCCTTCGACGGTCAAAATCGGTGCCGGTCCTTGTTCGTCACCAAAATGTTCGGCGAACCGTTCGGCGTCGATCGTTGCCGAGGTGATGATGATTTTCAGATCCGGGCGTTTTTGTTGCAGCCCCCGCAGGTACGCGAGCAAGAAATCGATGTTCAGCGAGCGTTCGTGAGCTTCGTCGATAATGATCGTGTCGTATTGATCCAGGAATCGATCCGAACCGGTTTCCGCCAGCAGGATGCCGTCGGTCATCAATTTGATCATCGTGTCGGGGCCGGTCTGGTCGCCGAAGCGAACTTGGTAGCCGACCTGTTGTCCGAGTTGACACTGCATCTCCTCGCACAATCGCGTCGCGATGCTGCGGGCGGCCAGTCGTCGCGGCTGGGTGTGACCGATCATCGCGGCGCGACCGCGTCCGGCTTCCAGACAGAACTTGGGCAGTTGGGTGCTCTTGCCGCTGCCGGTTTCGCCACACACCACGATCACTTGACGCGACTGAATCAGTTCGATGATCTGATCCTTGTAGCCGGTGATCGGCAATTCGGCCGGATAGTCCAGTCGCGGCGTGTACGATTCGCGCTGTCGGCGTCGGGCGATCGATTGGGCCAGACGCGATTCGAATTCCTCGTTGGACAGACGCTTTTGTTGGCGGCGGAGCCGAAACTGGTCGGCCCGCATCGCATGTTCGATCACCAACTGGTCGTGGGGGATCGCTTGCGGATCCGGATCCGCGACAGGCTCCCCAGCCTGGGACGGCTCTCGGGACGCTTCCTCGCTGGCAGCCCGGGCTTCGGTGTTCGCGGGCGCGACAACGGCCTTGTCAGGTTCCGACGTTCGCTCGGGCTTCAATCGGGGGCTGGATGGTTTGAAGTTCATGGAACGGGGAAACAGGGAAAGCCGCGAAGAATTGGAGTGGAAACCACCACCCTACGAAATTTTCCGCGTCGTGACAGCGGCAGGTAAACGTGACACCACCGGCAAACCTCGTGTTCGCCCTCGCGATTGATCGTGGGGATCCATTCACCATCACCGTCAGGGGATTTGACGGAGCGAGGAAGCGGTGACGTGCGTGGTAAGAAGATTTTGGGGTAGGAAGATTACGGGGCAAGAAGATTAAGGGGAGACGGGGGGGGGCGGCGAAAAAGGATCGCGAAAGGCGATGTCCTCATCCCGGAGGGATCCCAGCGAGTAGCCGGAGGTCAGCGCAGCGCCACCTCCGGACACCGCCCCGGCTCCACCCCACGACCCCGGACGGGGTCGCAGCGAGTTCCAGCAGACCCAGGCAAGAGTCAACGACCGAGCGGCGTGATCGTGATCCAAGACGCGAAATCCCAGCCGGCAGACACTGTGTCTGCGGGCCGGGCATCACCCACGACCCACGCTTGCTGCGATCAATTGCCTCCTTCTCCGAACCGTCCGCTTCTGAAGTCTCTTCCACGCAGTTCATCGGCGTCGTGATGCAAGCCGCGTCTTGATCTCAATGGTGCACTTCCAATCTCCGAGGGCGCTCGACTCCCAAGGAATGGCGCGTCGTGCGTTCGGTCGGTTTTGTCTTTCAATCAAAGAAAAACACCGCGGACCACACAACGCAAGTCACGGGGGAGGCGCGCGCCCGCGGAACACACAATGGGCCACAAGACATCAAGACGGTGACCGTATCGAAACGCTGACGACCTGCGGCCAGAGGATTCAAGAAGCTGGCGTCAGCCTGACGCCCCGGAGTGCCACGCAACGCTGCCCCGCCATCACTGCAGGTCAACCGTCGAAGCGGAGAGCAATTCGATTAATTTCAACGGACCGCGTCACGGCGTCCCATGAGTTGACATTCCATTGGTGAAACCGAACCAACGGGCCTCTGTGTGCACGCGATTGTTACGACGCGTTTTGCAGGGAACGTATGGGTATGCCCCCAAATCTACAATCCTTGGCAACGCGATGATGGATGAGCTATTGAACGGCGTCATTCACTCGTGCGTGTTCCGTCCATCTATCATCAACGGGATTTCGTATGTGCACTTGTTTCAAGCAAGAGAATTCCCATAGCGAGTCGATATCTGTCTCGGATGGTGCTAAGTCGATGTGTAACCGTTTACAGCGAAAGAGGGCTATGAGACGATGAACGTCTGAGATGGTTAGATTGCCACCATTCACGAGGACGGAAAAAGCTCCGGGACTGAGTGAAGCATCGACATCACGTTCAGTGCGCAATCCGACCTGCATCTTGCGACTCAGAGTGGGAAGTCTGACGTTGCGAAGCTCAATACTGCGGTCACGAAGTCGTAAGATAGCGTCTAGCGTGGGTACATCTATCGATGTGTGTGTTATCAATAGATCCGCGTGGTCGCTGATTGATTGGTCATTGAGACACTCGATGACGTTCGGCGACAGTCGAAAACCGTCTAGCGTGATCTCTGTCGCCGACAGTTGTGCCAGTTGCCGGGCCTGTTCCTCCGAGAGCGACTCGCCATAGAGCTTTACTCTCTTCGCAGTTTTGATTCTTGAAAGATCTCCTGTGAGAGAATCAACGTTTTCGATGGTTAATTGATATTTGTTTCTTAATCCAGCGAGGGCTTCACCATCCGCAGTTGTGAAATTCGACAAACTGAATTGAATCGTTGCCGCGTCGGTACCGTTGAGCCAGTCAATGAGTTCGGGGGCGATTGGTCCGGAGTCACCGAAAACGCGATGCAATGCGATCCGTGAAACGACGGAGCGATCGATGGCTGTGAATCGGACCGACTGCAACTCCGACAACGATCCACTTAGGGTGGTCAATTGGGAAAGGCAGTCGGGGCCAATTCGGGTGGCAACCCATGTTGGTAGCATATTGCCGGATTGATCACGTTGCCATTCACCGACTTGGCTTGCGGATCTCACTCGAAACTGCATTCGTGTGCCGCGAAGGATACTGATCGATCTTTCTCTCTGTACAAACGGTTGCAAATGGCGCGTTGTGACCAGAACCAGCGACGCCACGAAGGGCAGTCCGACGACCAGCATGGCCAGAGTTAGTTTGCCGCGAAGTTGAATTAGACGGCAACTCATAAATCCCAGCAATGCAGCTACTGCACTAAGTGCAACCGCTAACATCTGCTGGTCAGAAACATGCACGGTACCAGAATAGGTAGGCACGACTACAAGCAGAGAACATAGATAGGGGAGTAGTCGCCCAGACCAATCAATGCCGGATATCATGTCTTGGTGAAAATTCGAGGCTTGTTTGAATTGGGGGCAACGCTGTATTCGACCATATTCATATTGAGTCGTAACTGTTCTATTACCTGGTCAGCCGAAATGGGGCTCTGATTTGCCGTCTTATCCTTGGGTCGGCCGATCATTCGTTTCCGTATTCTCTTGTTTTCGACTGAACTTGCAAACCTAGGGCTGGCCCGGGAACAGTCTGAAGGGGCGGATTTCGAGATTTCCGGCCGAGGTGGGGCTGGTCAGCTCGAAAGCTTCACGTTGCGGCTTGGTCTTTCAGCGGATTCTTGTTCCACTTTCTGCCTGCACGGGATGGGACCTGCAGACAGCAAGGATGTCTGGCAAAACGAACGGGGAAACGGCACTTGGACATGCACGTTTGCGAGGTGCTGACTGGAGACCCGGGGACTTGCGTAAGTGGTACCGAGAGTAAAACTGCAACCAACCGAGACCACACGTCAACCGCCGAAGCGGTAAGCAACGCGATTGCGTTCAAGCGATTGCGTTCACCGAGAAATGTCCGAGAATCTTCAGAAAACCCTGAGACGAGCGCCGGTCGGTAACATCCTTGTATCAGATGCGGCGCCGAGTGCGTCGGAAGAATCCTCCGATCGTGATGCCGATGCCTCCCCAAGAGCTTGCCGAAACGTGGAACCGCTGCTCGTCGCGATTGTTGTTGATCGCTCGCGCGATCGGCGAACCGGCCGAGGATGCGGTTCAAGAGGCGTTTCTGCAGCTCGCCCGACAATCACCGACTCCGGACGACCCGTTCGCCTGGCTGGTCACCGTGACGCGAAACCAACTGTTGCAGTGGCGGCGCAGCGGAGATCGTCGCCGCCGTCGTGAGCAGACGCCGCAGGGTGCGGTTTGGTTTGACGACGCGCACCGTCAGATCGAAACCCAACTCGATGCCGAGCGAGTGACCGAAGCGCTTGTGACCCTGGAGTCCCAGACGCGACAGGTCATCGTGATGCATCTGTGGGGCGAAATGAGTTTCGACAAGATCGCCGAAGTCATCGGTTGTTCACGATCGACGGCCCATCGCACCTTCCAATCAGGAATCCGAACCATGCGACAACGATTCGAACCCTCTGCCGATGCTCGCCCTGGAGTCTCCGTGCAAGGAGTCATCAGCGATGAATGAGACAAATGATCCACTCGATGAAGCGTTCGCCGAGCAACTCCGGGCGTTGGTTCCCGCTGCGATGCCCGACGGACAACGACCAGGCGACCAACCCGGTTTGGTGAGCGTTTTGTACGAAGCGGGGTATCGCGCCGGTAGCGAGCAGCCCCTCCATCGCGTCACGCCATCACGTCGCCCCATGACTTGGCTCTCGGTCGTCGCAGCCAGCCTGTTGACGGCCGTGTTGACCACGCCGGTCGCCTATCGAGTCGGGCAACGATCCCTGGAGACAGATTCCGGTGCGACGGATTCCGGTTCCGGTACGCTGGCGGGCGGCGAGGGGGTGAACCGACAGGGCACGGTCGTTGCCGCCGACCCAACGGACGCTGAGTCACTTCGCCGCGCTGAGTCACTGCGCCGCGCTGAGTCACTGCGCCGCGCTGAAATGCAGGACGTGGACGACGACGCAAACGAGTCTGACGAATCGCCTTCGATCGCTCCGAAGACGGATTCAGAGTTCGCGCCGGCCTCGTTGGCCATCAAACCATTCGATTTCAAACAGCTCGCGCGACTGTGGCAACCCGACTGGAAATTACGTGAGCCGCCGTCCGACACACTGACCGCGTTTCATGGGGTTTCCTTGGACGATCTTCCGCGCTCCCATTGGATCGTGACTCACGATGACCCGATGATTCCCCGCGAGACACTGTCGGTCGGGGATTTTGACGCATTTTCTCTTGGACTCGAGGTCAACCCACGATGATTGTTTTCCCCGGCAAACATACCGCCCTGCTTTGCTGCTTCGCTGTGTTTGGCTGGACGCAGGTCAGCCATGGACAAGTGATGCTGTCGCCGACGGTCGAAAAAAGTGAAGCGGTGGCCGAACCGGAACCGCGCTCGCCGCCGTTGCTGCTTCATGCCCGGCCCCAAAGCGACCCTCCGCTGCGTTATCGACTGTGGCCGGCACCCGAGCGACATCGCCCGCGGAATGCGATGGTGGCGGTCAATCGATCCATGCTGTTGGTCGCTCAGGTCTCGGCGAAACAAAAACGTGACTTTTTGGATCGCTACGATGCCTGGACGGAGATCCCGATCGACGAGCTTCCGGTCGAGGATGCGAAGGCGAGCTACGCGCCGTTTGGCACCGCGATCGACGTCTTGCGGACGGGCGAGAATTGGATGGACTTGAAATACGATCTCGGTTTGGAAGACATGACGTTTGCCGAGAAGCTGGCGACGTTGCTTCCTGAGCTGCAGGAATCGCGAGACTTGGCACGTCTGCTCTGCATGCGTGCTCGCGTCGCGGCGGCTGAAAATCGCTGGGACGATGCGGTCGACGACCTACGTTTGGGATTCCGACTCTCCGAAATCACCGCCCACAGCACCAACACGCAGCTCAGTCGGTTGATCGGGATTGCGATCTCCGAATCCCTGCTCGATACGATTGAATCGATGATCCAACAGCCGAATTGCCCCAACCTGTACTGGGCGCTGGCAGGATTGCCCGTCGATCGGCTTTTTTCGATGCGTGCAGCGATCGAGTACGAATCGACGACGGCCTACCACGCCGGCAGTCTCGTCGGACTGAACGAATTGCCTGACGAAATCATCGGCGAAGCCAAGGCGTTGATTCGACTCAAGGAAATGTCCGATGCGATTGCGACGATGTTTGACTCGGTCGACACGACGGCTGAAACGACTTTCCTGCATCAATTGTCGACCGGTGTGTTGATCACGATGATGGTTCAGCCGTCTCGTCAGTTGTTGCTGGAAAACGATGACTGGGACGAACGCGTCGATGAACTCTCTGACGCCGAAGCCGTGTTGCGGGCGAGCGATTTTGAACTGACCCGGATTCGCGAGCGTTGGTTGGCTTGGTCGTTGTTGCCCGATGAATTGTGGGCCGATAACAAGGCCCGGCGTGAGGCCGCGATGAGGGTTTCACCGGACACCGTCACACTTGGAGGACAATTGGCTCGCATCATGTTGCCCTCGTTCCCAAGTGCGACCTCGCGGGGCCTGGACGTCAAACAGAAACATCATCAACTGCTGACACTCGAAGCGTTGCGGATGCACGCCGCCGAAACAGGTGCGTTGCCCGACGCGATCGACAAGCTCACCCCCGTACCAGCTTGGCTGGACCCGATCTCGCGCAAGCCGTTCGTCTACCTTCGAAAGACTGCCACCGAAGCCACCCTGTCGCGTGCGGCAGGGTCAAGCAACCGAACCAACCCGACACTCACGATCCAATTGCAGGTGACCAAATGATTCTGTTCAAACGAGCCACTGCCGCACAACGAGCCGTCGCGTTATGGATGGCCTTCAGCGCCGCTCTGTTCTCTGTCGCCGTCGGTCAAGAAGTCCGCGAAGGCCTGCCCGGTGGGGCTCTGATCAATGATCTCGCGGCAAGCCATCCCGTTTCGGCGTACATCGATGCATCAACCCTGCTGGTCGCGGAGATCGACTGGGAAAAACTGGACGTCGACGCGTTTTTTAAAACAGTCCAAAACCTGACAGGGGATCGACCCTCTGACACGGCCATGGTGAAAGATCTGATCGGAAAACTCAAAGCGGGAAAAGCCGGTCGCATCTACGTCTTGGCGGGGCAGCAAACACTCAGCGATCGCTCGCCCCTGGTTGTTATTCCGACGACGGACGCATCAACACTGTTCGATTCGATCAAAGACCTGTTCGGCGAGAACGTCCGAATCGCGCCTTCGGGGTCCGCTCTGTTGTTTGGAACGCCCGATCAACTCGATCGCATTGAATCGTTGACTCCCATCAGTCGCGACGACATCGTGACTCCGCTACGCGACGCAAATCGACTGCAACATACCGCGGTGATCACCATGCCCCACACGTCGCGCGAGTTACTGGCCAAGTTGTGGCCGGCAGCAGCACCCGACCGATTGCCTGTCAAGGTTTCACCGCGCCAGGCGGTCGCCGACATTCATCGACTGATCCTCTCCGTCCGCACTCCGCCGGATCCGCTGGTTCGCCTGTCTTTGGACACCGTCAACGACGAAGCAACCGACCGCGTCCACGAATCGTTGGCAGCGATCAAACAACAATTCGATCCGGTGCTGGCCGGCGTGACACTGAATCGCGAGCAACAACGGGTCATCGTGGAGATCGACCGCAAAACCATTGAGTTCGTTGAAACGCTGGCATCCGAAATGCGCCAATCGGCAGCCCGGTCAAAACGCGTCTCGACCATGAAACACCTGGGCATTGCGTTTTACAACTATCACAACCGCGAGAAACATCTGCCGCCCCGTTGTTTCGTCGATCGCGACGGCAATCCGCTGCACAGTTGGCTGGTCGCGGTTTTGCCGGATATCGACAACCTGGCGCTGTATCGCAGCATTCGACTCGATCTGCCATGGGATGCCGACGAGAACGCACGGCTGCGAAGGACCGTGCCCGCCGGGTTCGGCAGTCAGCAGTTGCCGGTCGGCCACACCGTCATTCGCGCCCCGGTGTTTCCCGGATCGCTGTGGCACGGGGACGGCCCGCCGAAACGACTGAAGGACATCACCGACCCGGTGGCGAACACGATCCTGCTGATCGAGGCGCCCGACGACGACTCGATTCACTGGGCCGACCCGACGCCGTGGATCATTTCCCAGGACAATCTGATGAACGATGTCTTCGGCGACCGCGACGATGCACGCGTGCTGCTTGCCGACGGATCGGTGCTGTTGCTCAAACGAGCAGACGTGGACCAACAAACACTCAAAGCGATGCTGACCATCGCCGCCGGTGATTGAGGCCAAGTGGCGTAACGCTTCCAGCTTGCGACTGCTTTGGCTGGAAGCTGACGGCCTGTTGGTTTAACCGAATCACAGGTGGGATTAGCCGAATCGCGCGAGCGTTCGGGCCTAAGCCACCAAACAATCGCACCGCGGCCCGTAGGCTCGCGCCAAACGGCTGATTAAATCAACCAGCCGTAAAGCTTCAAGAAAGGCAAGCTGGAAGCTTACCCCACTTTATTTGCCGATGGAGTTGGCGAGTTGGTCGGCTCCGTAGATGTTGCGGAGGGCTTCGAGGATTCCGACACCGGAAACGCTGACCGCACGGGCTTGTTGGTCGGTGTAGAGGTAATCGCTGGTCAGGCTTTGGATGTTGCCGTCAAAGATCAACCCGACCAGTTCACCCTTGCGATTGACCACCGGCGAACCACTGTTGCCGCCGATGATGTCCGCGGTGCAGACAAAGTTCAGTTGTGTGGACAGGTCCAATTTGTCTTTGGCTTGATTCCAAGAGGGCGGCAAATCGAAATCCGTTTGACCTTGGTGTCGGGCTTCGTGCTCGAAGGCCCCGGCAAAATCCGTTGCCGGTTCAATGCGTTCGCCGTCCTGCATGTACCCTTTGACTTGACCGTACGCCAATCGCAGCGTGAACGTCGCGTCCGGGTATCCCGATGCCCCTTGCAACTTGCTGACCGCCGCGGTGATCTTGGCATAAGCTTGGCGTTCGCGTTCATCGAGTTCTTCGTTGATGGTTCGAATCCGGCGATACTCGGGTTCCAACTTGCGTGCCAAATCGATCAACGCATCGTCGGAGCGTTTGATGTCGTCAAGCGTTCCGTCGAGATACGTTTTGCGGACGCTGATGTCGTCCAGCTTGGTACCCTCGATCAATTCGGCCGCTCGTTCACGCGGTCCCTTGCCGTCCAAGACCACGGCGACCCATTCGTTGTCGCCGCCACGACTTTCGACGAAACGGGCCAATTCATCGGCCAGTTTGACGCGCTCGAGGTCTCGGTAAATCGGTGCCGTGCTGAGCAGATCTTGGACCAGCGACTCACGGCCCGATTCGGTGAATTCCCGCAATCGCTCGCCGTTGGGTTTTTCGTCTTCGGCGGCACGCAGAACCGACGTCAGCGCCAGATCGAACAACCGCGAACGGAACGTCACGGTCTGTCCCAGCATGTTCTTCTTTTCTGCCTGCACGGCCGCGATCTCGGCAAAGGCACTTTCGGTTCCGCTCAGCTCGGGATCCGATTCGGCCGCCGCCCGCAATTTGGTTTCACGTGCCTGTTTGGTCGCGATGGTGCTGGGGTCTTGCAATCCGGCCAGCATCCCCGTGTAGGCTTTGCGGCCGTTCTGGACACCGAACAACTCGTCCCGGGCGCGGCGCGTCGCTTCGGCGCCTTCCAAGCCGAATTGCTGCAGCATGATTTCTTTGCGGCGGAGGTAATCCAACACGTACGGCAGTCTGGAGTCACGCAAAAACTTGAGCGCCTCGACGGTGAAGATCCGCTGCGTTCGCCCGGGGTTTCCGCTGACGAAGACCAAATCGCCTTCGCTGACGCCGGAATCGCTCCAGCGGAGAAAATGCTCCAGCTTGGCGGGCTTGCCGTCTTCGTAGACCCGCATGATGGTGGCATCGAGATTGTAGCGAGGGTATTCAAAGTTATCGGCGTCGCCGCCGAAGAACGCGGCTGCCGTTTCGGGAGCCCAAACCAGTCGCACGTCGGTGTATTTCTTGTAACGATACAAGTGATATTGCGCGCCGCCGAAGAGTGTCACCACGTCGCTGCGCAGACCGGTTTTGTCGGTCGACTCCTTTTCGATTTCCGCGATCACTGCCCGTCGCTGCGTCGCCGCATCGGCAACCGAAGCGTCCTTGGCAACCGCCGCATTGACACGCTCGGTCACGTCTTCGATCGAGACCAATTGGTTCAGTTCCAGATCGGGCGCTTTGAGTTCCTGGTCCAGCGACTTAGCCAAGTAACCGTCATCGATCAGGTTGCGGTCTTCCGAACTGAGTTTGTGCAACGTGTCGCTGGCGACATGATGGTTGGTCAGCACCAAACCATCGCTGGAGATGAACGATCCCGAACCGCCGCTGTTGAATCGCACCGAGGACAAACGCAACGCGTCGGCCCAAGCCTGCGAAGGCGCAAAGTCGTACTTCGATTTCAGCTGATCGACCGGCAGATCGTTGAACAAGTACATGCCTTCGTCACCAGAGGTTTCAAAGACAGGACAGAGCAAGGTCATCGTTGCCAGAGCCAAGGGGTAGAGCTTTCGCATGGTAAGTCGTGATGGAGGATTCAACAAAAGTGGCGTCAGCTTCCAGCTTGCGAATTGCAGGTTGGAAGCTTACACCACGGTGGGGATCGCAAGCTAGAAGCTTAGCCACTGGATCGCAAGCTGGAAGCTTACGCCACTTCCCAGCCGGGGCGGTAGGTTTTTTGGATCAGGGCGTCGGCCTCGGGGCAGTTGGTCGCTTTGAGATGTTTGCCGTCCCAATCGAGCGCCTTGCCGGTGCGGAAGGCAACGTTGCCCAACAACACCGACTCAGTCAGCGCACCGGAGTAATCAAAGTTGCACGTCGTTTCGGCGCCCGTTTTACAGGCGTGGATCCATTCCTGGTGATGACCGATCGAATCGGGAATCGTCGGGGTCGGCGGCTCAAAGTTTTTGAAGCTGTCTTCGGGGTACAGGCGGTAGTTGCCGTAGCTGGCAAACATTTTGCCTTCGCTACCGACAAACATCACACCACTACCGGGGACCTTTTCGCCGGCCACAGTCTTGGGGATGTGGTCGCCGTCGTACCACGTCATCTTGACCGGGACCTGCGATCCGCGGGCAGGGAATTCATAGTGGACCGTCAATCCCAGCGGGCAGGTTTCCGGATGCACTTCGGGGCCTTCGGCAGCAACGCGGGTGGGGTGTCTCAGGTCCAGCGCCCAGAAGGGCAGGTCCATGTAGTGGCATCCCATGTCGCCGAGGGTTCCTTGTCCGAAGTCCCACCAACGACGCCAGTTGGCCGGGTGATAGCGGCCTTCTTTGTAGGGGCGTTCCGGCGCCGGGCCGAGCCAGAGATCCCAATCCAAATGTTCCGGAACGGGATCGCTTGATTCGGGGCGTTCGCCGCCGCCCCAGCCTTTGCCCACCCAGACATGCACTTCGGCGACGTCACCGATCGTTCCGGCGCGAATGATTTCGACGACGCGTCGATAGTTGTTGCCGGCGTGGATCTGAGTGCCCATCTGCGTGGCGACACCCATTTCCTTGGCCGCTTCGGCGATCAGCCGCGCTTCGTGAACGGTGTGGGTCAGCGGTTTCTCACAGTAGCAATGCAGCCCGGCGCGAATGGCTCGAATCGCCGCGGGCGCATGGTTGTGGTCTGCCGTCGAGATCACGATCGCATCGGCGGTGTCGGCTTCTTCGGCGATCATTTCGCGATAGTCGCGATAGGTCTTGGCCGACGGGAATTGTGCCGCGGCTTCGGCCAGGTACTTGGAATCGATGTCGCACAAACCGACGATGTCTTCGCCCTTGACGCCATCGACATTTGCGCCGGCACGGTTGGCCGTCCCGACACAGAGCACCTTGAGCTTTTCATTAGGTGAAAGAGAATCGGCGGCACGGGTTTCACTCCACACCCCGGCGGTCAGCGCTGCGGTGGAGAGGACGGCGGAGTTCTTGAGAAATTGGCGACGTTGCATGGCGGGCTCGTTCAGGCGGGTGAAAGTCGGATGTCCGCGGAACATTCTAGCCAATCGAATCAAAACGAGTGTGGGTGGTGCGGCAAGATATCCGGAGGTGTCGCTGCGCTCAGCTCCGGCTACCGGCTTTGACCCCGTTGGGCAACGCTGTGAAGCATTTTTTAGCGGTAGGCCGCGAGTCCAATACCGCTCAATCGACATTGGTGGGCGCCGCTCGCGCTGGCGCGGACCGGCTGATATCGATTGATGATCAGCCGTTTGGCGCGAGCCTACGGGCCCTGCGTCGGCCAAAACCTTGTCGATTGAGCGGTATTGTTCGCGAGCCCTCCGGTGTTTCGGGAACGATGAAAGACCGGA
>NZ_JBFHKV010000106.1:0-12898 GCF_041595215.1 Stieleria sp.
AATCCATCCGCCGGCGGTGCAGCAGTGCGTCTTTCTATCAGACTTAATCGGGATGCTGGTTCACTCGGAGTAGCTGGCCGGGTCCGAGGGCGCCGACATAATTTGCTTCGACACCCTTCGGGGTCGCGTCTGACGGGGGACCGCATTTCCGGAGGTGTCGCTGCGCTCACCTCCGGCTAATCGCTTTGACCCCGTCGGGGTCATGGCCACGCACTTCGGCGTCGAAGGTGGTAGCGAAAGCGGCGCGGGCCGTCCGGTGGCGGCGTCGAAAACGCGTTGACAGCCCGTAGGCTCGCGCCAAACGGCTAATCATCGTTTGATATCAGCCGGTTCGCGCCAGCGTCCGCCCCTCTCTGACGCGGCGCACCTGGCGGTCGGCGTCGATTCAACGCCTGCCGATCGTCACTGATTGAGCTGTTCTTGGATCACCTCGCGATTGGCACGCGTCCCCAACGCCCCCCACAACCCATACGGGCTGGCGGCACCGGGGCTCCGGTTTCCGGTCCCGTTGTAGACCACCGTTCCGTTGCTCGGATCGCCCGCCTCGATCGAATCGGTGATGAAAATCACGGCACCATCGCCCATCAACAGATGGGCGCCTCCCGGGTGTCGGCTGCTCGCCGAGAGCACACCGGGCGTGGTGTCTTCGAGCGACATGCAGGTCTCCGAATTGGGCGGAAGAATCGTATTGATCGCCGTGTAGGGTTGCATCCCACTGGCCCAACGAAACCCGCGGCCCTGATTACCCGCCATGACGTCGGTCAACGAAGGATCCCAGAATCGGGGACGATCGGGGTCGATGTCATCGCGGCAGGCGGTGGGGTTATTGCGCAACCCGCTGAAGGTCCCGGGAGCAAAACTATGAGCCAGGGTGCGAATGTCGCGGTCGCCCAGATCGGTCGCGATTTCACCGTACATGATGGTGTTGGACAGTCCATCCAACACGTCGCGAAACTTTTTCTCCACCCGCGGCACGAACATGCCCCGCGCCGACGCCAACAAGCTGGTGTTGGAATTGCTGTGGACTTCGATCTTGGGATCTCCACGCAAGTTGAACCAGTACGGACCGTTGTCGGTGTAGTGCAACCCGTCGCCCAGACACGCGGCGTAGTTGGTCCGTCCCATCGCCGGCAAACCGACGCCCGGATCGCTTGGGCAACGGAGCATCGGAATCTCGGTCATCCACGGCGGATACGCGTTGTTGCTTTGATTGACGATGACCACACCGTTGGGTTCTTCGGTCGGCGTCGGCCCCATCGCAGGCCACGGCGGAACACGCGTCACACCCGGGTCGGTCAAATCAACCGAGTTGGGATTGCTGATCTGATCCCAAAGCCCCTGCTGCTCGAAGAAAGGTGTCAGCCCGACGAACGTGCTCAACATCATCATGTTGCAGTCGTCGCCGTATTCGCTGAACCAACTTCCCGTGGGAGGAAGCCGGCGGGTCCCGTTCAGGTGAGTCGGCAGCTGCTTGTACGCGGCGTGGTAGTTGTGAACGGCCAAACCGATCTGTTTGAAATTGTTGCTACAACTCATCCGACGCGCGGCTTCACGAGCGGCCTGGACCGCCGGCAACAACAGGCCGACCAGGATGCCGATGATCGCGATCACGACCAACAGCTCGACCAGCGTGAACGCCCTGGGTTTGTGTGGACTGGGTTGAAGCGAAGAAGGCCTGCGAGGATGCCTTGGCATGTTCGTTCCCTCATCAATGATCACAGTCGGACGGAATGACGATTCGTTGACGGACGTCGCGTCACTGGCGTTGCTCGGCCAATGCTTTTGCGGCACGCTCCCGGTTGGCCTGCTCCTGCTCGCTCATCTGATAGGTCTGCGGTTGGATGACCGTGGGCTCGCTGGAACCACAGCCGGCCAACGTGACCGACGCCAAGATGAACGGAAAACATAAAATTCGATTCATGGCATTGCGAATCAAAGGTAGAGTTCCAGCCTGAACTGTCGTTGAACTTTGTCGCAGCCGTCGCCAGACGGTGGTTTTTCGTGTTTTAGCGACCGCAGCGACATCGGGTCTCCTTTCAGCGACGGAGCGTAATGCTTAACCCCCGCGCAGCCACTTCGAAACCCCCCAAGTTGCACTGGGCGAGAAAAACCACAAGCTCGTTACATAGTGACGCTTCCCGATTGATCGGCTGATCCGCGACGATGAATGTCGATGGGAAGCGTGGGTGCCGTTGTCGCGGCCCAACAGACATTTGCACGCCATCGAGTTCACCAACCTAACCTCAGCGCCGAACCGGGCGATCATTCACGGCGGCCGAGTTTTTTTACAACTGACCCGAGCTCCCTCCTTCCAATTTTTCTGCCATCTGGTGATGCAAGACTCCCGATCCGAACCACAGCCGAACGATTCATCCGTTCCCACCCCACGCGCCCGACCGCTGGGGCTGGACGTGGTAATGATCGCGATCTTGATGGCCGCCGCGCTGTGGATGCTCGGGCGAACGCCATGGTGTCAATGCGGGGAGTACTCACCCTGGTCCTGGGACATCAACTCCCAACACAATTCCCAGCACCTGATCGACCCGTATTTCTTTACCCACGTTCTTCACGGCGTCCTGTTCTTTGCCGCGCTGTGGCCGCTGCGACACCGATTGAGCGACGGGATTCGACTCAAATTGGCGGTCGTGATCGAAGCCGCCTGGGAGATTTTGGAGAACACGCCGTTGATCATCGAACGCTATCGCGCGACAACCATTTCGCTGGACTATTACGGCGACTCGATCGCCAACAGTGTCTTTGATCTGTTGGCCTGCATCACCGGGTATGCCATCGCATCGCGACTGCGATGGTTCTACAGCTTAGCCTTGTTGATCGTCGTCGAAGTGGTGCTGTTGGCGACGATCCGAGACAGCCTGTTGTTGAACGTCATCATGCTGGTTTGGCCCAGTGATGCGATCTTGCAGTGGCAATCGGGATAGGGCATCCCGCAGGACTACACATCAGCACGCGGCGTCAGCCAGTGGCAACTACATTGACGCCGAGCAAAGTGTTCTTTGTTAGCGGCAGGGCGCGAGCCCTCCGGTCTTTCACGGTGAAACCGGACGGCTCGCGCCGTTCCGCTAACACCTGCAGAGCCCAAGCATGTCAGCACGTGGCGCGTTGGCGAAACCGTCACGCGCCGCTCGCTCACGCGTCCCGCTGACATGCCCGGCCGGGCCTCCACCCGCTAGCGTTTCACGCGCGCGTTGCCTTGCCAAATGCTCCACACTTGATCTTCGTCGGCGGGTTGGCCGTAATCGGTCAGCATGGTTGCCGCCAGCGCGCCGGTAGCCCAGCCGAACTGGGTGCTCTTTTCGACATCCCATCCGTTGAGCACACCATAGAGCAGTCCGCCGACAAAACCATCGCCGCCGCCGATCCGATCCAGCACGCCGATTTCGCGCGGCTCCACGACGGTAAACTCGGTCCCGTGAGACACAATGGCGCCCCACATGTGGGAGTTCGCGCTTTCGACTTCCCGCAGCGTGGTGGCAAACAAGGTGGTGTCGGCGTACTCTTTTTTGACCCGTCCGATCATCTCTTTGAAACCGTCGATCTTCGCCCCGATGTCCTTTCCTCCGGCTTCGGGTCCCTGGATATCCAGGCACAATTGAAAGTCTTCTTCGTTTCCGATCAGGATGTCCGACAGGCTGGCGATCTCTTTGAACGCGGCCGACAATTCGTCTTCGCGACCGACCCAGAACGAAGCCCGGTGGTTGAGGTCAAACGAAATCCGAGCGCCGTGTTTCTTGGCCGCGCGGGCGATTTCCAAACAGAACTGGCTGGTCTCTTCGGACAACGCCGCGATCAGACCGGACATGTGAACGATCTTCGCCCCTTCGTCGCGAAAGATTCGATCCAAATCAAAGTCTTTGACACTGAGCAGACGCCCGACTTCACCGGCACGGTCGTTCTGGACGCGCGGACCGCGCGAGCCCCAACCGCTGTCGGCCATGTTGATCTGGTGCCGAACGCCCCACGGGGTGGATTGTTCAAATTCGGGGCCTTCGTAATCCATGTGCCGTCGCGCCAAGTCGTCCTTGATGAACCGCGCGATCGGGCTGTCTTTGACGAACGCCGTCAAAATCTTGACCGGCAAACCGAGAAAGGACGACACGCTCCCGACGTTCGACTCGGCGCTCGTCGCCTGCATCTTGAAGGTGTCACTGCAGTGGAACGGCTGATGGTCGACCGGCGTCAACCGGGTGCCCATGCTGGTGGGGATGACGAGGGCATACTTGGCATCATTGCGAAGTTCGATCATTTCCGATGGTCTCGTTGTGCGACGAAATGGTTGGGGAAAGGCTGGTTAAATGGTGACCGATGCGAAGCCGCCATCGATCGCGATGTTTTGTCCGGTGACGAAAGACGACGCCTTTCGACTGGCCAGCCAAATGGTCGCACCGGCAAGCTCTTCCGGATTGCCGAAGCGGCCCATCGGCGTGTGCCCGATGATCTGACCGCCACGCTCGGTGTAACTGCCGTCGTCGTTGAACAGAAGCTTTCGGTTTTGTTCGGCGGGAAAGAAGCCGGGGCTGATCGCATTGACGCGGACTCCGGTGGTCGCCCATTCACGGGCCAGCCACATCGTCAAATTGATCACCGCGCTTTTGGCCGCGGAATAAGCGACGACACGCGACAGCGGGATGATGCCGCTCATCGAGGCGATGTTGATGATGCTGCCCACGCCGGCGTCGATCATGTCTTGACCGAACACCTGGCAAGGCAACAGTGCCCCGCCGACCAGGTTCAGATCGAAGACATCGCGCCACGCATCCAGCGGCAATTTACAGAAATCGCCTCCCGGTGGAATCGTCGCCTCGGGGCGATTGCCGCCGGCGGCGTTGACCAGCACCGAGGTCGGCGCGCCGGCCCACTGGGAAATCGCCGTCCGGGCCGCATCGAGCGACTCGGCGCTCAAACCATCGGCGGCAAAGAATTTCGCCTCGCCGCCGCCGTCGGTGATTTTCTTGGCCCGCGCTTCACCGCGTTCGGCGTTGCGGCCGATCACGGCGACCTTGGCACCGCCGGCGCCGAGTGCTTCTGCCATCAGCCCGCCCAATTCGCCGGTTCCGCCAATCACCGCCGCGACGTCGCTCTTGAGATCAAATAGATTATTCATGGGCGGTAATTTAATCTGTCCGGCAGCCCGCTAACAGTGTGGGTTGGAGTTTACCCGCCGATCGAATACATCGGACGCTCGGGCGGAGCAAAGTCGCCGTCGTCGATCCCATGGCCGGCCGCCTTGGCCGCGACCGCCCGCCGAAACTGGTCGACGAGTTCGTCGTCGTGAAGGCCGCCTCGTAGCAAGTCCCGGATCGAAAACTCCTGCTGCGAGAACAGGCAATTCCGAATCGCGCCGTCCGCTGTTAAACGAATCCGGTCGCACGCATCACAAAACGGCTTGGTCACCGATTGGATCAGCCCGATCGAATGCCCGCCCGGCAAACGAAAATCAGAAGCCGGCTGCGATGCGATCGGCGGAGGAACCGGCACCAGCGGCCCAAATGCTCGCTCGATCATCGCGCCGATCGTCTCGCCGCTGAGCACGTTCTCGGTCCGCCAGGAACGGTCGGTGTCCAGCGGCATGAATTCGATGAATCGAATTTGGACGTTGCGTTGCATCGCAAACTTGACCAGCGAGATGATTTCGCTTTCGGTGACGCCTTTGACCGCCGTCGTGTTGAGCTTGATCGTTTCGAACCCTGTCGCGATCGCCGCGTCGATCCCGCGGATCACCTGATCGATACCGCTGCGTCGTGAAACCTTTTGAAAGTTCACTTCGTCCAGCGTGTCGATGCTGATGTTCAATCGCTTCAACCCGGCCCGGCGCAACGGCTCGGCAAACTGCTCCAACAGAATCCCATTGGTCGTCAACGACAAGTCATCCAAGGCATCAATCGACGCCAGCATCTCGACCAGTCGGGGCAGATCCTTTCGCACCAGCGGTTCGCCGCCGGTCAAGCGAATGTCGCGGATCCCACAACGCGACGTCAACACGTCGGCGATTCGCTGGATCTCTTCAAAGGTCAGCAACGTTTCCCGCGCGGCAAACTCGGCGCCGAATTCGGGCATGCAGTAAAAGCAGCGGAGGTTGCAGCGGTCGGTCACGCTGATCCGTAGACTGCGATGGACACGACCGAATCGGTCGACCAGCGGGTCGCTGATCAAACTGTCGGTGGGACGTTCGGCAGGTGGAGGCGTGATCAATCGCTCGCGTCGCTAACAGGGGACAAAGTGCAGAAGCGTCAATCCGTTCGGCGCCGCTTCAGCCTAGCGGAATTGATCCAGAGTTTCGACGTCCTCACCTCGCCCGAAGCCGACCGGGGGTGGAGCGAGTCGAACCACCCATTGGAGCAGCTTCACCGGCCGGCTGGATACAAACACTTACACGATGCAGCACCCAAGGGGGGAGGGGTGGCGATTATTTGGGACGCAAGGTCCATGAAGCCGGCATTGCGCTTTGCATCGGGGCTTGCTTCCCGTTAATTTCGAACGCCTTGGCGGCGGCGAATTCGACCGCGTCCCGCATTTCGCCAGGCTAATCCCTCGCTCGTCTTTCTTTTCTCAGCCGGCGTTTTTCCAAATTCGTTCTAGGTGGTGATCATGCGCAAGCAACGCGATCGACTTCAATGGGCTCTCTCTGCACTGTTCCTGGTCACATTGATCGGCTCGTCGTCGCTTGACCCTGCGGTTTCTCCGGCAGGTGAATTTCCGGTCAAAAGTTCGCGCGACGTGCGGCTGATGAAGGCCAAGGTTCGAGCGGCGCAGTTTCTTTCCAAAGCGACCTTCGGCCCGACGCAGGAGTCGATCGATTCGCTCGCCCGCCGTATCAGTGAGATTGGTTTTAAACGCGCGACGTCGCAGTGGATCGATCAGCAATTCGACTTGCAGCCGACGTCGCACGAAGCCGTCGCACGCGACATCATCCACGTTGATGGACGCGAGCCGAATACCCAGAGCATCGGTGTTTCGTTGTACCGCTATCAAGCATGGTGGCACATCGCGCTGACCAGCGAAGACCAATTGCGTCAACGGGTCGCCTGGGCACTGTCCCAGATCTTCGTGATCGGCGACTCGGGAACCGGTTTCAACAACGACGACAAACGATCGATCGGCGGAGGCAGAGAGACGATCACCGACTGGCTGGGGATGTCCGACTATTACGACATGCTGTCTGAAGGGATTGACGGAACCTACCGCGAGCTTCTCGAAGACGTGACCTACCATCCCTGCATGGGTGACTGGTTGAGTTCGCGGGGCAATCGCAAGGCCAACATCAGCGCGGGGCGATTCCCCGATGAGAATTACGCCCGCGAGATCATGCAACTGTTCTCGGTCGGTCTGTACCACATGCACCAAGATGGTCGTCTGAAGATCGATGAGAACGGCAATTTAATCCCCACCTACGACAACGAGCAAATCAAAGAACTCGGGCGGTTGTTCACGGGTTTTAAATACAAGCACTACTCTCGAAACGACTTTTACGTCCCGCGGAACTTTGGCGAACCGATGGAGATCCATGTCGCCGAACACGACAACAACTTAAATTACTCCGAAGATCCGAACGCCCCGGCAAGCAAAACGGTCTTCGGCACGGTGTTGCCTCCGCTGCCGTCCGCGGTGACGCAAGCGGACGTGAAAGCCGAGATCGGCGCGGGACTCGATGCGATCGCCAACCACCCCAACGTGGCCCCATTCATCTGCCGGTTGATGATCCAGCGGATGGTGAAATCGAATCCGTCCCGGGCCTACCTGCGACGGGTGACGCGCATCTTCAACGACAACGGCCGCGGCGTCCGCGGTGACCTCAAGGCCGTGGTCAAAGCGATCTTGACGGACCCGGAATTGTATCGCGGTCATCGTGTGGTACGGCGAAGGAATCCGACTCGTGTGGATGTGATCGTTCGCGGCACCGAGTACAGCCGACTGCGCGAGCCGATCCTGCGGACGACGTCCCTGATCCGAGCGATGCGGCCGACGACCAATTATGCAGCCGGCTACATGATGCTATCCCACGGCGTCGGCGGCGAATTCGGCCAAATGCCCTTCCGCTCGCCCAGCGTTTTTAATTTTTACTTGCCCGACTACCAGCCGCCGGGCGACTTGATCGGTCACACCCCGTCTCGGCGCAATCCGTATGATTCGTTGTACGCACCCGAGTTTCAAATCCTCAACGGTGTGACGGCCAACAAGATGCTGAATCGTTTTCGAGTCTGGGCTTACAGGCGTTACGTGCAATATGGAATGCGAAAGGGCACCTGCCGGATCACGTTCCATCTGGAGCCGGAATTGGAGTTGGCGAAAGACCTGGCCAACCTGGATGAAATCCTGCGGCGTTTCGATCTTTGGTTGTGCAACGGCTCGATGAGCGAAGCGACGAAAACGAGCATCAAGAACGCGATCGCCAGCGAACCGTCCGCCTCCAACGTCGAACGTCTCGAAGTGATACTCAACGCCGTCGTCCTGTCCCCGGACTGCGCGGTGGAACAATAGCCCGAGCAAGAGGCCGAGCCATCGCCCCAGCTTTTCATCGGCGCGATCAAACGAACGGCTTGATCGGCGCGTTTCCCAAACACTCTTCTGCTTTTCCGGATCCCTTGCCATGAACCTTCACTCCAACGAATCGATTTTCACCTCGCGTCGCGCGCTGCTCAAAGCCGCCGGCGGTTGCGGCCTGATGACGAACACCTCGTTGATGGCAACGCTGTTGAATCTACAAGCGACGAAATCGTTAATGGCGGCCGAAACCAACCCGACCGGTTACAAAGCGATCGTGTGCCTGTTCCTGCTCGGTGGCAACGACTCGTACAACATGCTGGCGCCGTACGACGGCACCCCGACCAGCGGCGAATACGGCGATTACGTGAGCGCCCGCGGCGGCGTTCACGATCCCGACACCAACCCGAGCGGTCTGGCCATCGATCAAAGTTCGCTTGTTTCCGTCGCCGGCCCCGACGCGAGGAATTTTGGACTGCACCCTGCCATGGCCGCACAAGCCTTTGCCGAACCCGCACCCGATCCGCTGCCCGATCCTTCCACGACCGGTGTCGCAGGGCTCTACAACACAGGGAAATTGAGCTTCGTTTCCAACGTCGGGTCGCTGATCGAACCCACCACGCGGACCCAGTACAACTCGCGTGCAGGACTTCCCCTCGGCTTGTTTTCCCACGCCGACCTGCAGCGCCACTGGCAAACCGGATTCCCGCAATCACGCAGCAAGATCACCGGCTGGGGCGGCCGCATGGCCGATCTGTTGCAAAGCACTAATTCCAACCCGACCGTCTCGATGAACATCTCGGTCAACGGCATGAACCTGTTCCAGACCGGTTCGGACGTGATCCCCTATGCGATCGGAAACAGTGGTGCGACGAAGGTCAACGGCTATTCAGGTAGCTTAGGACGCCAGGATCGGATGAATTCCCGGGCCATCAATAACATCCTGGACCAGACCTACAACGACCTGCTGGCAAAATCATTTGCCGAAACCAACCGCAATTCGGCCGAAGCCGCGCTGGAATTCAATACCGCCACCGACGCGGTCGACATCAACACCCCGTTCGCATCAGAAAACCCGAGCAACCAACTGAAAATGGTGGCCAAGGTGATCGGCGCCCGAGCGACCCTCGGCCAAACACGTCAGATTTTCTTTGTCACCAACGGTGGTTGGGATAACCACAGCGGCCTGATCGGCGCCCAGCAGACGAATTTGGCCGAAGTCAGCCGGGCGATCCGTTCGTTCTACGACGCCACCGTTGAACTGGGCATCCAAAACGACGTCGCGCTGTTCACCGCCTCGGACTTCGCCCGCACCCTGGGCACCAACGGCCAGGGCAGCGACCACGCCTGGGGAGGCAACCAGATCGTCGCCGGCGGAAGCGTCGACGGTGGCAAGCTGTTCGGCAAGTATCCCACCAGTCTCACCAGTCCGGTCGATCCGATTGCCGGCAACTTGAACCTCGGCCGCGGGCGACTGATTCCGACCACCTCGGTCGACGAGATGGCCGCGGACCTGGCGATGTGGTTCGGCGTCGGCAACAATCAAGACCTAGTCGACGTGATCCCCAACATCCGAAACTTCTTCTCCGCCGGCCCAACCGCCGGCCCGCTCGGATTGTTCACCTGAACCAAGTGGCGTAAGCTTCCAGCTTGCGAAAGTGGCATAAGCTTCCAGCTTGCGATAGTGGCATCAGCTTCCAGCTTGCGAATCGTGCCCTACGCTTCCAGCTTGCCAGCGCCGCTCCTCGGCAAGCAAGATGCCTAGTCCACCATCGATCACCCCATGAGCTACGACGACGAAGACGACGAGGAGTTCGACTACGACGAATTCGTCGAACGCGAATTCGGAACGCCGCTGCGTTCCAAAAGCACACCGCTTCATTGGCAACTCGTCGCGATCGGACTGCTCGTTCTGTTTGCACTCTTCACCTGGATGTCGCTTGGACTTTGGATGCCGTTTTGAATTGTGACGAAGGCGTCACACCGAGTTTGCGCCACACCCTCGATCACTTGATCCGAAACGCGGTGATCGCTTCGGCGGTCTACCGCAGGGAAACCGCATCGACCAACAGCGATGCGCTGGCAGAGTTGCAGACGAATCGGATCGACGATCGCTTGCTGCCTCGACTGTACGTGGCCGACCGCCAGACCGCCGGTCGCGGCAGACACGGCAATTCGTGGATCAGCGAAGAGGACGCGTTGACGTTTTCGCTGGTCATTCCGTTTGAGTTGTCCCACCCGTCCGCGTCCGTGCTGTCGCCCGCCGTCGGCGTTGCAGCCGCCCGCGCGATCGAATACAGCTGCCCGCCATGCCGCGTCGCACTAAAGTGGCCCAACGACATCTGCGCCCTGCGGTCGAATGATTCCACCACGTCCCCCATGCTGCATAAACTCGGCGGCATTCTGATCGAGACCAATGCGACGATCGCCGGACGGATGGTGATCGGGGTCGGCTTGAATCTGAACGGGAAACCCGACCTGAATTCCCAGCACTCCACCCCGCCGGCGTCCATCGCCGAGATCGCCAATCGCCACGTCAGCCGCGAAACGTTGCTGGCCGCCCATGCCGAATCGCTCGCCGAAATGCTCGGCGAACTCGACGACGGTCCCCATGAAATGGTCCGTCAGTACCGATCGCGCTGCGCGCTGGCCGGTCACGACCTCTCGCTGAAACAGAGCAACGAAACGATCACCGGGTACTGCACCGGCATCGCCGACGATGGATCGCTGGAATTGATCGTCGACGGCAACCGGAGACACTTCCGCAGCGGCGAAGTCCAACGCGTCCGACCGGCGTCGTGAGCTAGCCCTGGCACGCCGGGCACCAGTACAACTTTCGCGCCGCGATTTCGATCGTTTCAATAGGCCGATCGCAGCGTGGGCATGACGCTTTGCCGTACACGCGGAAACGATCACGGCCCTCCAGTGTCGCAAGCGGCGCGCGGGCCTCTTTGGCGGTGACGGTCACAATCTTTCCGTACTTCAACCCCGTCCGCATCATCTTGACCAGCGACTTCCAGAGCGAATCAAACGTCGCCTTGTCCAACGCCGCACCGGGGAGGCGCGGATCGACGCCGAGTTCGAAAAACAACTCGGCGCGAAAAATGTTGCCGACACCCGCGATCACGGACTGATCCAAAACGAGGGCGCCGATCGGCTTCCGACTGGCGCGAACCGCTTCCCAAACAAGCCTCTTCTTGCGCGCCGACGAACCCTCGGCGAGCGGATCCGGGCCGAGCTTTCCGATCACCTCCCTGCGAGTGTGTTGATCGATGACGCGACAGGTCGTCGGTCCGTTCAGATCCAATGACCGCGCCTCGCCCACCAACCGCATCCGCACCAGCCCGACCGGAGCCGGCGGCGGACTCGAGTGCGTCCGATACTTTCCGTAACGACCAAGATGAACGTGAATCAGGCGATCGTTTTCAAAGTGATAAAACAAGTGCTTGCCAACCGCTTCGCAACGCTCCATCACCTTTCGGGAAACCTTTCGAGCGTCGCCACGAAACCGTCCTTGCGGACTGGTCACGCTCAACGCCTGCCCGGCAAACCAACCGGTGTGCTGACGGGCAAGGAAATGAGTCTTGTGACCTTCAGGCATGGTGCTGGCAAACTTCTAAGGCGGCGAATGGTGATCGGGTGAGTAAGTATCGGTGGCTGTCGAGCGCAACGGTATGAGCGTTCGATCGAAAACACCAAAATCCCTGACGTTAACGTTATTCTCGCCGGCGTGTGGCAAGCGCCACACCGGGTGCGCCGGCGGAGCCGGCGAGGATGGCAAGCAGGATGCTTACCCCACTTCGCCCTCGTTCTCAGGCCGCCAATCGATTTCCAAAAATGTCGTTGACAGGCCACGCGAACCACCGTACTATTTAAATAGCACACTCAATCACTGGCTCCTCGTTCAGGTCCAGCCATGTTTTTTTCGATCGACGTCCACAGCGACGTCGCGATTTATTTGCAGCTTGTTCGGCAAGTCAAATTTGCCATCGCCGCGGGGACGATCCGCCCGGGACAACTGCTTCCCAGCGTCCGCGCGCTCAGCAACCAGGTCGCGCTCAACCCCAACACGGTCGCCCGGGCTTTCAATCAGTTGCAGGCCGACGGCGTGATCGAGACCTTGCGGGGCCGCGGCATGGTGGTTCGCGACGCGGCGGTCGAGATCTGTCGCAGCGAGCGCGAGACGGTGTTGAACGAACGCATCGGATCGGTGTTGGCAGAAGCCTGGCATGCCGGACTTTCGAAAAAGCAGATCAAGACCTTCGTGGACGATCACTTGCGGCAGTTGGTCGACACCGAACCGGCCGTCTTGGTGTCGTCGACCGAGCCGAGTGACAACGGCGGAGCCGAAGAATGAGTAGCGAAGCACAAGCAACCGACCGCCGATCCAAGGAGACCA
>NZ_JBFHKV010000107.1:0-12886 GCF_041595215.1 Stieleria sp.
GAGATGTTGAAATCGTCCAGCGTCGACGGCGACATGTAGGTCGAGTGGGGGTCGAAGGCGCTGGTGACCGACGTCAGATACGCTTCCAGCAGATCATCGTTGCTATAGGACTTGAATCGCCGCGCGTAACGCAGGTAGCGGCGGCGGAGAAGATCGCGTGCCTCGTCACCGACGGTGTCATCGTCACGCAGATCCAGCAGGGCGTACTTGATTTGCCGGCGCCAACGTTGGTTCGCTTCTTCGGGGGTTTTGGCGTAACTGGCCGCGTCGGCGTCGACGATGATGTACTCGTCTTTGGTGAAGTCGAATTCCGAATCGAGGATCTCCAATGCCATCGCGACGCGTTCGTCGACGCGTTGGGTGAATCGGTTGAAGATCGTGTAGGCCAAGCTCAGGTCACCCTGTTTGACCATGTCATCGATCTGGTTGCGGTGTTTGGCAAACTCGTCGATATCGGACTGATAAAAGTACAGTTTCAGGGGGTCGAATCGATCGAGATACAGATCGAGCGCCCGTTGGCTGATGGTGTCATCCAGTTCAGCCGACGAGATGTGGAATTTGGGAATCAGGGACGCAATCAACTTCGCAATCCGTCGATCCTGGGCCGTCGCTTGGGGAGGCGCCGTGGCGGTGGTATTCTCGACACCCGGAAGTTCGGGGACGGCGGGCTGGGCCAGTATCCTCTGCGAGGAACCGGCCTGCGCCAAACAAACAAGAACCGCGGCGGTGACGATCGTACGCATTGTGAAACGGCGATCCATATGATTGGTCCGGATTTCGGGTGGGATGTTTCGGGAGTCGAAAGAGGCGAGATTTCCTGGCGGAACCCGCTCTATCATAGGCCCTCGCAAGTTGGGCCGTTGTGGAATGGTAGGAAAGAGGCGAAACGCAGACAATGTTGGTTTCTCATTCTTGACCGGTCGGATCGTCGACCGTCGCCAATTCGACGGTCAATTCGACGCGTTTTCCCTTGCGCCGGACGACGATTGGCTGTTTTGAACCGATCGGTTTGCGTTCAATGGCCTCCTGAAGCCCAATGGAATCTCGCACCTGTTCGCCGGCGAATTCCACGATCACGTCCTGAGGCTCGATGCCCGCCTGTTCGGCGACCGATCCCTTGATGATCTGATAGACCAGGATACCAGAATACGGCTCCAAATTAAATTGTTTTGCGATTCGCGGCTTCAGTTCCACCAGGGTGGTACCGATCGCGGCACGGCGAACTTTGCCATGGCGGTCGAGTTCGTCGGCGATCCAGCGGGCCTGGTTGATCGGGATCGCGAACCCCACGCCCTGGTAAAACCCGCTCCGGGTGGCGATCGCGGTGCTGATTCCGACCACTTTGCCATCCAGATCGATCAGTGCACCGCCGGAATTTCCGGGATTGATGGCGGCATCGGTCTGCAACATGCTGCTGCGTCGAATCCGATCCAAACGGCGGTTTTTGCCGCTGATAATCCCCGCACTGACCGTCGCTTCCAATTTAAAGGGGCTGCCGATCGCCAGCACCCAATCGCCGATTTCCAGCTTGTCACTGTCGCCGACCGAGATCGGGTCGAGCGGTTGGGAAAAGTCCACGCGGACCATCGCCACGTCGCTGTCCGGGTCGCCGCGGACCACTTTCGCGTCCACGCGGGTCTCATCGGGCAATTGCACGACGACACGCGTCGCCCCGGTGATGACGTGGTTGTTGGTAATGATCAGCCCGTCGGCCGAGACGATCACTCCGGATCCCAACCCGGTCAGTTTCTCTTCGGCCGGCGGCGGCGTCGGGATTTCCGCGCGTTCCAACAACGGCAATTCGTCTTCCGGGACTTCCGTTTCACTGGAATCACCCGGGTCCCCATTCTGGCCGTAGGCATACAACACGACGACCGACGGCGTGGCACGCTTGGCGGCCATGCGAAACGCCAGGGACAGCGCGCGTGGGCCCGCTTGCAGCGCCGCAAGCACTTCGGGGCTGGCCTCGGCCGCACCACCGGATTCGGCACTGGCCGGCTCCGCTTTCGGGGGCTCCGCTTTCGGCGGCTCGGCTTTCGGCGGCTCAGCACTCGGGGTCTCGGCCGCCGCAGCGGGTGGGGCCGGTTCCTGGTCCGGCGATTCAGAAGCCGCTTGGTCGCCTTCGGGTGCGGTGACATTCGATTCCGTTTGGGCCGCCAGACACTGGGTGACCATCATCGTGGTGATGACGGAGAAAACCAATGCGATCAAGTAACGGGAGCACAACATCACTTTTCCTGGAGGTCGACAGAAAGGGGAACACGTGGCACGATCTTTGTTGACGCAATCCACTATAACGACCTTGCATACCACGGTCATCCGCATGCTGACGGCTAACCTGCTTGCCAAAAAGCGCGACGGAAACGCGCTCCACGATGACGAGATCCGGTTCTTGATCGATGGATTCTGTGACGGCAGTGTCGCCGACTATCAAATGTCGGCCTTCGCCATGGCGGTCTGCTTGAACGGGATGACCGAGCGTGAGACGACGACGTTGACCCGGGCGATGCTGGAAAGCGGCGACCGGCTGCCGCGCGAGGTTTCTGGACAGACGCCGCGCGTGGACAAACACAGCACGGGGGGACTGGGGGATAAAGTCTCCCTGATCCTGGCCCCGTTGCTGGCCGCCTGTGGCGTTCACGTGCCGATGGTCAGCGGCCGCGGATTAGGCCTGACCGGCGGCACGCTCGACAAATTGGAAGCGATTCCCGGTTTCCGAACCGATCTGTCCGAACAAGCCTCCGGTGAAGTGCTCCGCCAAGTCGGTGCGTTCATCATCAGCGCCAGCGAACGCATCGCACCGGCTGACCGCCGACTGTATGCACTGCGTGATGTGACCGGCACCGTCGAATCAATTCCGTTGATCACCGCCAGCATTCTCAGCAAAAAGCTTGCCGCCAACTTGGACGCTTTGGTGATGGATGTCAAAGTCGGCGGCGCGGCGTTCATGAAGACGCTCGATGACGCCCGCGCACTGGCAGGCTCGATCGAACACGTCGGCCGAGCGGCGGGGCTGCCGACACAGGCCTTGATCTCGGACATGGACCAGCCGCTGGGCAAGGCGATCGGGAACGCGATCGAAGTCAACGAAGCGGTGGAGGTTCTGGCCGGCCAACCATCGGATCCCGCGCTCCAAGGCGTCCGCGAATTGACCGTCCGATTGTGCGCCCTCTTGCTGACCAGCGTCGGCGTCGCCACGGATCTTGACGATGCGACGCAGCGGCTCAACCGGGCCCTGGACGACGGGTCCGCGATGGAACGCTTTGAAGCGATGGTCGCCGCCCAAGGCGGTCGCATGGCGGGGGAGTTGGACGTCGCCCCCGGCCGGCCCCTGCAGTCCGAACACGACGGCTACGTCGGACGCATCGATTGTCACCGGATCGGATCGACGATCGTTTCACTCGGGGGCGGACGCCGCAAGCTCGGCGATCCCATTGACCCGACCGTCGGGATCCGCATGCACGTGCGGATCGGAGACCGCGTCGAGCGCGGTCAACCTCTTCTGGATTTACACTGCCACACCAGCCGGCAAAACGAGTATCTTAGAAGTCTTCGCCAAGCCGTGGAGATCACGGCCGAATCCGTCGCCGCACGCCCCCTTTTCTTCTAGCTTCTTTCACGCGTTGCACTGCCCAAATGATTGAGTTGAAAACCCGAGAGATCGACCAGTTGGTGCGTGCGGCTGTCGAGGCGCGCGATCAAGCGTACGCGCCGCACAGTCATTTCTATGTGGGGGCGGCACTGTGGATTCCCGGTGGCGCCGTCGTCAGCGGCTGCAACGTTGAAAACGCCAGCTATTCGTTGTCGATCTGTGCCGAGCGGGTGGCGACGGCAACGGCGGTGTCCCAAGGTCACCGCGCGTTTCAAGCGATCGCGATCGCCAGCGTCGGCGGCGTCAGCCCGTGCGGGGCCTGCCGACAATTCCTTTCCGAATTCGCCAGCGACATGCAAGTCATCATGACCGATGTGTTGACCGGGGCGCGGCAGATTCGTCGGCTTTCACAGCTGCTGCCCGACGCCTTTGACGCGTCGAACTTGCCCGTGACGTAACGGCCTGTATCCCGAGGGATGAAAGCGACTAGCCAGAGCGGAGCGTTCCGCTCACGATAGCAGCAAACGGAGTGCGTCTTGTTAGCGCCAGGGCGCAAGCCCTCCGATCTTTGTTAGCGGAAGGGCGCGAGCCCTCCGGTCCTTGTTAGCGACAGGGCGCAAGCCCTCCGGTCTTTGTTAGCGGCAGGGCGCAAGCCCTCCGATCCTTCAACATCTTCTCCAGCTTCACCGGACGGCTCGCGCCGTTCCGCTAAGACGTTCTCTGCCAACGGTCGTGCCGCTTACACCGTCAGCCCTACGCGGCCGCTTTGGCGCCGGCCTGATAGTATCCGCCGATGCAGTCGACGACTTGCTGCTGTTCGGCTTCGGTCAACGACGGGAAGATCGGCAGGTTCAAGATTTCCGCGCTGGCACGCTCGGTTTCCGGCAGCGTGCTGCCGTCCACGTTCAAGTACTCAAAGCACTGCTGCTTGTGCATCGGAACCGGGTAATAGATTTCGCTGCCCACGCCACGTTCGGCCAAGTAGGCACGCAAGGCATCACGTCGTCCACCGCCGACGCGGATTCCGAATTGATTCCAGACGTGGAACGCATGGGGATCGACCGTCGGCAAGACGATTTGATCGGGACCGACGAGACCGCGGTCGGTCAACAGCTCCATGTAACCTGACGCGATCTTGCTGCGCGACGTGATGGCATCACCGAGGTGTCGCAATTTGACCCGCAACACGGCGGCCTGAAACGTATCGATCCGGCTGTTGATCCCGACCGCTTGATGGTAGTAACGGGGACGCATGCCGTGGCCGGCCAACAAACGCAAGCGATCGGCCATCACCGCGTCGCCGCTGGTCAGCATGCCGGCGTCACCCATCGCGCCGAGATTCTTGGTCGGGTAAAAACTGAAGCACCCGACCAGTCCCCAACTGCCTGCGGGCCGCGAGTGGTACGCCGCGCCGATGGCTTGAGCGGCGTCTTCGACGACGGGGATGTCGTGTTCGTTGGCGATCTGGCAGATCCGATCGATTTGGGCACACTGGCCGAACAGGTGCACCGGGATGATCGCCTTGGTATTTTTCGTGATCGCCTCGGCAACGCACTGCGGGTCGAGATTGAACGTGTCGGGACAGATGTCGACGAACACCGGTGTCGCACCCAACCGCGTGATGCAGCTGACCGACGCGAAAAAGGTGAAACTGGGCACGATGACTTCGTCGCCGGCTTTGATGTCCAACGCCATCAACGACAGCAACAGCGCATCGCTGCCGGAGGCACAGCCGACGGCATGTTCGACTTGGCTGTACTGGGCGATCTCGTTTTCCAGTTCTGCGACGTCGGGGCCGAACAGAAATCGACCGCTGTCGACGACCGCGGCGAGGGCTTCGACGAATTCGTCACGATGGGGCTTGTTGTCGCGGTTGACGTCCAGCAACGGGACGGTGGTGTTTGGGCCAGCCATGGTCGAACCTTCCTTGTTCGTATTGTTATGCGGAATTCGCGAGTGGCGGAGAGTCCCGTTTGCCGGTCGGACCACACCGATCGCGATGATTTTTGAGCGGGGAACTCCGCGTTGGGTGATAACCGCGGACAATCGATCAGGTCAATAGAAAACGGCTTCACAAAAACGACAGAAAAATCGAACCGTTTGCCTAACATTGGCGACGCCCGTTCGTGTTGTCGTCTGTACCGCGTCCATGATTCGCCCCTGAACACCATGCCAGACCACTCCGCAGCCGAAATGTTGGCCGACGACCCCGAATCGGGGCCGAACGCCGGCGCCTATCCGACCGCGGATTTGCCGCCCCACCAGCGGCAAGCCTGGTCCCAGGATGAATTGTCGCAGCTGATCAGTCGCTACGAGGGGCAATTGCTTGCATATGCCCGCCGGATGCTCAATGGCGATTGGCAGGCCGCCCAGGACGCGGTGCAAGAAACCTTTTTACGGCTGTGTCGCGAGGAGCGCGAAAAGATCGTTTCCCGAGTCCAGCCCTGGTTATTTGCCGTTTGCCGCAGCCGAGTGATTGACATGCAACGTACCCGACATGCGCACCCGATCGATGCCGCCGAGATCACGGTGCAGGACCCCCACCCCGACGCCGCGACCGCGGCCCTGGCCGCCGAACAGACCCACGCGACGGAAAACCGATTGGCGGTGCTGGTCGAACGATTGTCCGGTCGGCAACAGGAAGTGCTCCGATTGCGGATGCAAGCCGGATTGAGCTACCGCGAAATCGCCGACGTCACGGGGCTGACCGTCAGCAACGTCGGCTTTCACCTGCACGCCGCCGTCCGCGCCCTCAAAGACGCCGTCGCCACCACCTGAATCGACCGCCATTTGTTCGCCGCCGATTTATTTCAGCCGATCCATTCCAGCCCACACGCCGAGAGGCAAATACCATGTCTGATTCCAATCGCCCCCAGGATGCAACCGACGACTCGTCGGTTTGGGATGACGCCCGCATCACCGCTTACGTGATGGGAGAACTCTCCCCACAGGACGCCGCAGCATTCGAACAATCGATGGCCGCAAACGACCAGCTCCGCGCGGCCGTCGACCAAGCCGGCCGCGTCACCGAACAGTTGCAGACGTTGTTCGCCGACGAACCTCCCAAGACGCTCGACGGTGAGCGACGCGAACAGATTCTGGCGGCGTCGGCAAGCCACCGCGCAGACCAGGCGACGATCGAGCCGAGCTTGTTGGAAACCTCGAGCTCCTCCAAACGACTGGTGCCCTGGCTGTTGGCCGCCGCCGCATCGATTCTGTTGTTGATCGGCATCGTGCCGGCACTGAAGCAATCGCAGGTCGCCCAGTCTCAAACCGGCGCGCCCGAATCCGAACAGCAACCGGAACTGAAAGAGACGTCCGACGAAGTGCTGCTCGAATCGATCGCTTCGGTCCCCGCGGCGGAAGCGGAGCAGGACGAGCAACGCATGGAAAAGCTCGCTGCCAGCGGCGCCAGCGACCCCATGGCCCGCCAATCGGTCAAGCTGAATCTCCAGCTGGAAAGCTCTGAAGCCGATACGGGCGCAGCCATCGCGACCGCGTCCGACCAGACGGCGATGCTTCCCCCAGCACCGCCCGTCGTGGAAAAACAGGTTGCCCGGCGGAACCTGCCGATCGAGCTTGCGCGGGAGGCGGTAAACCACGATTCCTTCGGCGCCATGCCGGGACGGTCGGTCGCGGTCGCACCGGCCCCCGCCAGTGAACCGGCCCCCGACAACGAGTCAGCCCCCATCGATGCGACGGCCCCCAAAGATGCACCGGCCACCACCAACGAGCCGCATCCGTTCGGGTTGTCGGCGGCAGCCGATGGGGCGATCCCCGCTGCGGCCCCTGCTCCCGCTGCGACCCCTGCTCCCGGCGGCGGCTCCGCGGCGCCGGCGTTCTCGGCTCCGGTTCTGTCAAAGTCGCTTCGTGGGGGACGCACCCGACGCCTCGCAACGTTGCCCGGAGCGGGTATGCCCAAAGTCGCCGAAGGGGAAACGGAAGCCTTCTATGACAAGCGAATCGCGGCTCCGTCCGGGGACTTCGGGCTCGAATCATCCGAAGCGAGGCTGGACTTGTATGCGCTGTCGCCAGACGGCGGCGCGCTGCCCTATACCGACGGCGATCGTTTTGAACGGATCGTCGAAAACGAATTCAAACAAGTCCGCGAGCATCCGCTCAGTACGTTTTCGATCGATGTCGACACTGCCAGCTACAGCAAGCTGCGACGCACGCTGGTCGAGGGCCGACTGCCGCGGCCGGACGCCGTTCGGATCGAAGAATTGGTCAACTACTTTGATTACGACTACGACTCGCCCCAAGCCGATTCCGAGCATCCATTCGCCACCGACGTGACGATCGCCGGCTGCCCTTGGAATGACGAACACCGCTTGGCCCGGGTTGCAATCCAAGGCAAACACCTCGCGCCTGATTCCCGCCCACCTTGCAATCTGGTGTTTTTGCTGGACACCAGCGGATCGATGAATCAGCCGAACAAATTGCCGCTGGTGATCGAGGGCATGAAGATGCTGACCAAGCAACTCGGCAAGGAAGACCGCGTGGCGATCGTCGTCTATGCCGGTTCGGCCGGCATGGTGCTCGACAGCACTCCCGCCGGGAAACGAAAGAAAATCACAAAAGCGCTTTCGCAGCTCTCCGCCGGTGGCAGCACCAACGGTGGCGCGGGAATCCAATTGGCGTATGCGACCGCGCGAGACCACTTCATCAAAGACGGCGTCAATCGCGTGATTCTGTGCACCGACGGCGACTTCAACGTCGGCCTGAGCGGAACCGACCAGTTGGTGCGGCTGATCAAAGAAGAAGCGTCCGGCGGAATCTTCTTGACGGCCTTGGGATTCGGAATGGGCAACCACAACGACGCCATGATGGAACAAATCAGCGGCGAAGGAAACGGAAACTATGCCTTCATCGACACCGTCAACGAAGCCCATAAGGTGTTGGTCCGTCAAACCGATGCGACGTTGGTGACGATCGCCAAAGACGTCAAAATCCAAATCGAGTTCAATCGCCGCGTCGTTTCCAAGTACCGATTGATCGGCTACGAAAATCGCATGTTGGCGAAAGAAGACTTTTATGACGACAGCAAGGATGCCGGTGAAATCGGAGCCGGTCACCAGGTCACCGCGCTGTACGAATTGGTCCTCTCGGGCGCAGACGACGACGTGGAGCGACAGGTGGCCCCGCTGAAGTATCAGAAGTCACCCGAACTGACCGAAGCCGCTTCGTCGGGCGAGGCCATGACCGTCAAGCTGAATTATAAACAACCCGGCGGCGGCGCCGGCACGTTGATCGAACTGAGTGCCAAAGACAACGAACAAGCCTTTGCCAAAGCGGATTCGGATTTCCGATTCGCCGCCGCCGTGGCCGCCTTCGGCATGCAGCTTCGACAAAGCGAGTTCGCCGGCGACTGGACGCTCCGCAACGTCCTGGAAGTCGCCCAGGCCAACGTCGGCCCGGATGAGTTTCAGCTACGAAGCGAGTTCGTCCAATTGGTGACCGCGGCACTTCGTCTGAAGGGTGAGTAGCGGTTAGCTGCGTAGGGCATGCTGTGCATGCCAACGGGCGACACATCATTTCGATGTCGCGGCACCCTAAATCGAATCGTTGACGAAGCCCTAACGAACCAAGAACAGAATGTTCGCCATCGGGTCGGGCCCGGACTCGCCACTGGGATCACCACCGGACTCGCCGCCCTGCTGCGAGCTGATCAATTGCGCTTCTTGCTCGCCTCGAACAGGAATGAAGGGTCGATCGGCGAGCTGTTGGACCCAGGCATCAAACACTTCGTCGGCGTCACTGACGATCGGAACGATTTGACCCTGGTGACGAATCTTGGTCGGATCGACCGTTCGCACCGACTCGATCGACCGCAACAAGGGCGCGTCCAGCTGGACACTGATGGCGGAGAACCCGACCGCTTCGATGCCATCGCGGTCGCTGACCAATCGCATCACCAGGCGATCCAGTTTCTTGGCGGGTGATTCAAGCAACAGTGCTCGTGGCGACTGGTCGGCCGAAGCGTCGGCGTCGGCTTGGGGAGCGACCGCGCGGGCGAGTGCTTCGTCGACCCGTCGTTCCTCGCTCTCGGCGATCTGAATCTCCGCCAGTGCTTGATCAAACGCACCGGTTTGTCGGCCGGCCTCGGACTGTTTGATCTCCACGACCATCAACATGTTGAGCGGTCGCAGGGCAACCAACGGGGCCGTCTCGGGCGTGTCGCCGCCCGTCATCGCCGGGGCATCCTCCACCGACGGAGTTTGTGTCGTGGGATTCACCTCGGCCAACATCGGGCCGTTTGATTCCGGTTGCGTCTCCGGCGACAAATCTGGACGGGGAACATCAAGCGAATCCGCGGCGGGCTTGGCCACCGAATCATCCAACGAGTCCCCGCTGGCGGCGATCGCATCGCTCGGCGGGGCCGCCATCGGGTCTACCATCGGGTCCGCTGGGCGAACGGGATCGATCGATTCGGGTTGGTCCACGGTGGGCTGGGGCGACGTGACCAACAAAGGGTCCTCGGGTTGCGTCGTCGCAGAGCCGGAGAATTCTTTGACCGCCAGACCGATAAACAACACAGATGCCGCCAGGCCGGCGACCATCGCGATCAGTCGGGGCTTCGAAAAAGTTCGGTCAGATTGGGGGGCGACGAAGGATCCGCTTGCGGCCAACCGCAGCGGGTGGTCACTACGAAGCTCTTCGGCTTCGGCCCGGTCGATCGCGGCTTGCACGACTTGATCGGCGAACCCGTCAGGCAGCTTCGGGGTCGCCAACAAGGCCTGGCGATAGGCTTCACGCTGTCGCTTTAACCCTTCCAGCCGCTGGCTGATCGCGGGGTCATCGCTTAGCATCTGCTCGACCCGGGCGCGCTCGTCACCGCTGAGCGCACCATCCAGGTGCCCTGAAAGCAGCTCGTCGAGAAGTTCTTCTGGTAAAGCCATTTTTGAATCCGTCGCCGACAGTTTCCGAGTCATATCGGATCTACCGGGCTCAATGATACAGTGAAGAGCGGTCGCCAAGTGGGGACAGTAACAGCGTCACGCCGGAGGATGGGTTCGGCTGAGTGCCCCGAGCAGTTCAGCGTTCACGTCAATCGGATGAGCACAAGGCGGCGAAAGTTCCAGAAATTCCCGCATTTGACTTTTGTTTTCACCCCAGTTGTTGGGTTTTTCGTCAAAACAGCGGCCTGGCGGGATTTTTTTTGGGTCCATCCCGGAACAAAATGACCCGCCTGACGCGGGCCGCGTTTGGTTGTCATCACCGTGGTCAAATCACCCGGACTTCCCACCTACCCGAGAGTGTTGTGTGAATCACGACGCGACCCTGGATAACAATCGCCGTGTTTACGACCGAATGGCCGACGCGGGCAACCCGTTGTGCCGACCGGCCACCGAAGAGGAGTTGTCGCGTCCGCTGTCGGTCGTCGATCAGGCCGGTTGGTTGGGCGGATCGATCGCCGGCAAACGCGTGTTGTGCCTGGCAGCCGGGGGGGGCCGACAAAGCTCTCTGTACGCGGCCGCCGGCGCGGAGGTGACGGTGGTCGACCTGAGCGGTGCGATGCTGGAACTGGACCGCCAGGTGGCGGCCCAGCGCGGCTACCGCATGCGGGTGCTGCAAACGACGATGGAAGATCTGTCCGGGTTGAGCAACGCCGAGTTTGACATCGTGATTCATCCGGTCAGCACGTGTTACGTCCCGTCGGTCGCACCGGTGTTTGCCGAAATCGCTCGGGTCACCCGCCCCGGCGGTCTGTACATCAGCCAGCACAAGCAGCCGATCAGTTTGCAAGCCGGGTATCAACGCTCGGCCGACGGCTATCCGATCCGTCATGCCTATTACCGCGACGCGCCGGTTCCGCCGCCGGCGGTGATGTCGCCCAGTGCAAGTCGATTACGCGAACAAGGCGCGGTCGAATTCCTGCACCGCTGGGAAGACTTGATCGGCGGTTTGTGTCGCAGCGGGTTTGTGATCGAAGACTTGATCGAACCGCTGCACGCCAAAGCGAATGCCGTCGCCAACAGCTTCGCCGACCGGGCAACCTACATCCCGCCCTACGTCCGCATCAAAGCCCGCCGCATCGGTGATGCCGCAGCCGAGAGACCTGCGATTGTGATCGCGTGAGGGGGAGTGGGAACTTGGCAGTCGTTTCAGGTTTCAGGTTTCAGGTTTCAGGTTTCAGGTTTCCTGACACTAACGTTTTCTATGTTTACCCGCGATGAAGCCCGAAGGGCTGGCACAATGCTTGCCGGTGGCGTCAGCCACCGGAATGGAAAGACCTCGATCACGGAGGCCTGAAAGGCCGGCACAATCGGTTTCATGAACCGCGGGTATTGCTTGAAGCTGGGGAATTGTGTCGGCCCGCTGGGCCTCAGAGATTCCGTGTAACCATCTCCGGTGGCTCACGCCACCGGCATTCACTCTGCCGGCCCTCCGGGCCTAACAGACTTCGCCTGTCCGGCGAAACGCGACCCCTAGAAAACGTTAGAGTCAGCAAATCTCAAATCGAACAGCTAACCGCTAACCGCTAACCGCTAACCGCTAACCTACCCGCCGAAGCCGAGGGTCCGTTTCCAGGCGACAGATTGTTGTTCTCGGCCGAGTTCGTCGGTGATCGCGTCCCATTGCGTGGCGGCATCGGCGAGCGCCTCGGCGGCGGATTGTTCACCGGCCAAACAGCGCCGGACTTGCCGATCCAGCACGGCGTAATAGCGATCGGCGCCGGGCAGAATCAGTCCCCGCGTGACTTGCAGCGTCTGCAACCGCTCGGCCAGCCAACGCGCATACGGGCTGCCCGAAGGCGACGACTCATTGCCCGGGGTGGTTCGCGTTTGCGAGAACAGTCCGATCTGTTGCCGCACCGTCGAGATCCGCTCACCGCCGGAGAGCCAACCGATGAACTGTTTCGACGCGCTGGTCTGTCGGCACCCGCTGCTAAGACAGGCGAGCGGGGTTTGCGGTCCCAGCCATAACTGATCCGTTTCCGTTTCTCGCGGACAGTCAAACACACTGACTTCGAATTCTTCGCGGCCGTCTGCAGCGCGCTGATCCGACTCCGCGTCGTTGACGGCATCGGGGACTTCATAGCCGATCCCGCCGGCCAGTTCACCGCGACGGATGGCATGCCAGATCTGGCCGGGCGTCATCGCGGTGGCGGGATATTGTTTCGCGGTCGCGGCAAGTTGTTCCAACGCGGCAACGTAGTCTTCGGAATCGATCTCCGGTTTCATCGTCGCGCGGTTGAACAACCAGCGACGCGTGAACGAGGACGCGCAGCGATTGAGAAACGAGGATCCGGCCCAGCCGGGCGCCAGCGGTTCGGCGGCTTTCCCGTCGAGC
>NZ_JBFHKV010000108.1:0-12858 GCF_041595215.1 Stieleria sp.
TCGGGACACGAGACGTAATGATGTTTGCTGCTCCGCAGAAACCCGAACCCGTCGGGCAGGATCTCCAGCGTCCCTTCGCCATACATCAAACCACCGACTTTCATGCGGTGCTTCAAGACGGCAAAGATCAGCTCCTGCTTCGTCATCATCTCAAAGTCGGGGATCGCGTCTTCGCGAGCCATTTCAAACAGTTTCGCGTCCTCCATCTCCTGCAACTGGGCCAGGTTCAGCTGGGGACCGTCGCCGCCGGAGGGAATCCCGACACGTTGTCCGACCTTGGTCGCTTCGCTGACGATTTCTTCGGGCAGCGAGAGCGGATCTCGTTCCGCGTCGAGTTCGCGGATGCGTCGATCGACGACCTTGTCCGGATGTCGTTGTTGGCGTTGCCGGCGGTGACTGGAATAATCACGTGATCCGCCATGACGTTTTGGTCCGCGATCATCAGCGCGGTGTTCGTCGCCCGAAGGCCGATTGGATTGCATAGTCGTGGCGCCCGGGGAGGACGCGTGGGAAGAAGAGGAGTGGAGAGTTTGGCAGCAAACTGCAACGAGGAGGGAGGCAGGAGGAGGTGTCTGAGGGGACCGGTGAAGGAGACACGAAGACTGAGGGTAACGGAAATATGACCGTCGTTGAAAGGGAACCGACGCTTTGCGGGGCCTGAATTAGGAAATCGTCCCGCGGTCGGAGGAACAGTGACGCTCCGGGGGCGCCGATTCGGCGGCCAGGGGAGCATCGGCTGCAGGAATCATTCTAACGAGATCCTGCCACCGTAGACGAAGATTTTGGTGCAAAGCATCTAAGGTCGCGTCATTGCGCATAATCAGATTGCTGAGTCGGCATTTCGTCTCTATCGGCATCTGATTGGCCTCGCGTCGATCCAGTTCGGCCGCGTCCCAGCCCCGTTTTTTGCAGCGATGCAAACGATTCTCACGTGTCGCGTCGACACACCAAATCTGGTCGCAACTACGGTCCCAGCCGGATTCAAACAACAGCGGCGCGTCCAGCAACGCGACCCGTCGACCGCGATCGGCGGCTTCGACAATCCGACGCTGAATCTCCTGGCGGGTCAGCGGGTGCACCAGCGATTCGAGATACGCCAGATTGTCCCGCTTTACTTGATCGTTACCAAAGACCAAATCGGCCAGGGCAGCGCGATCGATCGTTCCGTCGGAATTGAGAATGCTGTCGCCGAATCGTGCCGTCAGCGCCGAGACGACGTCGGGGCGACCGAGACAGTCGCGGGCGATCAGGTCGGCGTTGATCCATTCCGCCCCGAGGGACGCCAAAAATTCGGCCGCCGAAGATTTTCCGCCGGCCGGTGATCCGACCAACCCCAAAATCAACATCGCATCGCTCAACTCGGTTACGGAAGATAAAGCCAAGACGAACAGGCCGGACAATGTGTCAAGAATCCCAAGCGGACGCGATCAACCATCTGCGTCGTCAACGTCTGATTGCACCCGCCACAGGAATCGTCTTCGATCGGTGCCAACGCTTCGTCACCGCGGCCTTCGGTTAAACGTTTGTACTCCGATCGCACCGCGACCGGGACCTCCGCTTCTGCCTTGGCCAGTTCATTGCGGACGTGGTCCAAATCGGCTTGCACCACGACCATCCGGTTCTCCACCTGCTCGACGCGTTTCTTGTGCTCGGCCGTCTTTTCGGCCAACTCACGCTCGGCCACCACGACGGCTTCCTGTAGCTCGTCGATGCGTTCCAGCCCTTCGAAAATCTCGTCACTTTGAACGCTGTTGGCCTGTTCGTCGGCAGCGATCTGCTCCTTCAGAAGATCAAATTCCTTGTTGCTCGACGCCGTATTCAGCTTGGCTTTCAGGTTCTCAATCCGATCCTCTCGCGTCTTCAATTGCAGCTGTTTTTCGTCGCATGCCAGCGTCGCGGCTTTGACCGCCTGCTTGGCCTGGTCGAGCGCATCCTGACTGGCCTGGACCACGCCCTCACCCGCCTTGATCTGTCTCGGCCCCCGTTCGAGCTGCCCCTCCAAGTCGCCAATTTGCAAAAGCAGTGAGTGCAAGCGACGCAACAACGCGCTTTCGAATTGTGTCTTGTTGTCGACGGCCATGAAGATCTAGTTCCCGAGGAGAAGTGTACGCAGCGGGCTCCATGATACCGCCCGATCCCGCTCAGCAGGAACCCGTCGACCGATCCAGGTAACGCAGCATCTCGGATCGCCGAATCGCCCCTTTTCGATTCAACAGCTGCTGCCTGAGGTTTTCGGGAAACACCAAGCGATGGATCCGTTTGGGCTGTTCCCAACGTGGCAGCGTGCGGACGATCGCGTCGATTTCAGGCATCGGAAGCGTCGACTCGGTCGTCTCCACCCAAAACTCGACCGATCGTCGTTCCGCCCCCGCCGAAACGACTGCCGTTCGCACCCCGTTGATCGCCACCAGCCGCTGCTCCAGTCCCATCGGGTCGATCTTGTGCCCATTGGACAAAACGATTCGGTCGTCGCAGCGTCCCAGAATCTGTAACTGACGTGTGGAGGGACATACGCGCACGCGATCACCGGTGTCCAGCCAACCCGCCGCGTCGATGCGGCGGGCCGTCGCGTCAGGATCCTGCCAATAACCGCGCATCAGATGCGGCCCACGCACAAACAGCCGGCCTTCAGCCGGCCTCGCTTCGTTCGGCCCGCCCTCGTCCACCGGTTCCTCTGCCAGGCGATATTCCCAGCCATCGACGAAGCGACCGGCGTGGCCGGGAATCGAATCATCGGGCGTTTGGCTGGCGATCACCGGCCCCGCTTCGGTCAACCCATAACCCTGGATCACCGTCACGCCGCGCTCGCCCCACCGCCAAAACTGATCCTCCGTCATCGCCGCCCCACCGCAGCCGACCAACCGCAGCGACGGCGGAACCGTTCCGCTTTCCAGTACGCGGCCTGCCAAGCTGGGAACCAGGTTGCACAGCGTCGGCTCACGTCGCTCACAAACGCGTTGCCATCCCTCGAACCCGCGGGCGATCGCCAACGTGCATCCGGACAGCAACCAGGTGCCCAGATCGCATGTCCTGGCGTAACCATGAGCGATCGAAAGCACTGTCAGACGCAGATCCGTCTTGGACTGGGGAACCGACCGCAGTTTTGCAGCGGCATTGAGCAACTGACTCGCGTGCGACAACGCAACTCCCTTGGGTTCGCCCGAGGTGCCGCTGGTCCACAACACCAGCGCGTCGTCTGTCGGTGAAACCTGCGGCAGCTCCACGACGACCGATCGAGCGGAGTTTGACCGCGTCGCCTCGTAGCCGCGGCGAACCAGTTCTTGCTTGGCCGCATCGTCCAGCCAATCACAATCGATCTTGCAGCGACAGCTCGCCAAATAGTCGTCTCCGCCGTCCACGTCCACCGGGATCTCGATGATCCCCGCGGCTTGGCAGGCCAACGCGATCACAACGTCGGCCGGTGTATTGCGGACGACGTGCATGAGGGGGGCGCGATGCGAATCGTGCGACCGCAGCAGAGCAGCAACGGCATTCACCCAGCGTCCCAGTTCCGCCCAGGTCACCGAGTCCGTGGCTTGGAACGCATCCGAATGATCCCAAAGCAGCAGCGCCCGCCCCGCGGCAAATTGCTCCGCGTTTCGGTTCAGTGCATCGACGAGGGTGCGGATAGAAGATGGCACCATGCATTCACCGATCGAACGTCGATTTGTTACGGAGAATGTGGTGGTAGTGCTGAGCGAATCGGTGTGATTCATCGCGAACGTATTGCAGCAATCGCAGCGCAAACGAATTCTTGCTCAACCGCAGCGGCTCACTTTCGCCCGGCCGAAAGATCTCCTCGTCGCGTTTGGCGAGCGAGATGACGGTCGGCGGCGTGATGTCTTGATCGCGGAATGCCGCCATCGCCGCGCTCAATTGGCCTTTCCCGCCATCGATCAGCAAGATGTCCGGAAATGCGTCGCTGTCATCGCTGAGCCGGCGAAAGCGTCGTGAGACCACTTCATAGATACTGCGATAGTCATCGATGCCGTCGACGTCGTTGATTTTGAAACGACGGTAGCCCGGTTTAAAGGGCAGCCCGTCGATGAATTGGACCAGGCTGGCGACGGTTTGTCCGCCGCCCAAATGCGCGATGTCGACGCCTTCGATGACCCGGGGTGTTTCGTTCAGCGACAACACCTTGCGGAGACCGGCCAATCCTTTCTTCGGGTCGATATAAAACACCTCCGGCTGGGCGTGCGTGTCCAGTTCGCCGCGTTCTTCCAGTCGCTCTAGCATTTGGATTTCATCGCGAACGATGGCCGCACGCTCGAAATCCAATGCTTTGCTGGCCGCCGTCATCTCGTCCCGCATCTCCTTGATCAATTTGCGTTTCCCGCCCTCGAGAAACGTTTGCAGCCGCTTGATGTCGCGTCGGTACTCGTCTTTGCCGATGCGGAAATTGCAGGGTGCGGTGCACTGATTGATGCTGGCCAACAGACAGGGGCGAAACCATTTCCAACGTTCATCGGACTCCGAGATGTCCAACGAACAGGTGCGAAATTTAAAGATCCGCTGCAGCACTTGGATCGCACCGCGGAGTGCGCCGGCACTGGCAAACGGTCCGTACAGTTTGACGCCCTTCTCTTTCGGTTCCCGCGTGACTTCGACCCGTGGAAATTCCTCACGCGTCGTGATCATCAGATAGGGAAAAGTCTTGTCGTCCTTGAGTTCTTTGTTGTGCTTCGGCTGGATGTCCTTGATCAGCCGCGACTCCATCAACAAGGCATCGACCTCGCTGTCGCAATCCATGTAGTCGATGTCGGCGATCTCCCCGATCCAGCTGGCCGTCCGGGCGTCCTCCGCGGCGGCTTTTAGAAAATAGCTTCCGGCGCGACTGCGCAGGTTTTTGGCTTTGCCGACATAGATCACCCGCCCGGCATCATCCTTCATCAAGTAGACGCCGGGAGACTGGGGAAAGGTTTTGACCTTGGCGGCTGCCTGGTCAAATCCGAGCGGTGAGTCAGCAGAAGAGTCGGTCATCCACGGTTAAAAGTTGTTGAAGACGTGCATCCCAGCACGTGGCGTCAGCCAGTGGCGTGTGACGGAAAAGCCACCGCTCGGCGCGCCGCTCGCTGACGCTTCCCGCTGGGATCACCGGGAATCACGAGCTGCGTGCTCAGCGGCAATCCCGCTTTACTTCTTCGCCAGCGACCAATCCTTGCGTTGACGGCTGCTGGGAATGCCCATGCGTTTTCGGTACTTGGTTACCGTTCGCCGCGCCACCGTCATGCCTTCTTCGGCGAGTTTCTTGACCAGGCTTTCGTCGCTGAGCGGATCGCGTTTGTCTTCGCTGTCGATCAACTCTTGCAGCTTCAACCGGATCGTATCCCACGCGACGTCTTCGCCGTCATCGGTTTGCGTGCCGCCGACGAACAGACGATGCAGTGGAATGATTCCGCGTGGCGTCTGCATCCATTTGTCGTTGACCGCGCGGCTGACCGTGGTCACGTGCACGCCCACTTTCTCGGCGATCTGCTGCATTTTCAGCGGCTCGATCGCTTCGGGGCCTTCGTCAAAGAACTTCTTTTGATGCGCGACGATCGCTTCAGCGACTTTCGTCAACGTGCTTCGTCGTTGCTCGATCGATTCAATCAACCATTGGGCGCTGTTGATTTTGCGTTTGATGTACTCGCGTTCTTCTTCGGTGCACGACTGGTCTTGAAGCCGTCGGCGGTAGTATTCGCTGATGTACAGCGACGGAACACGGTCGTCGTCCAACGTGATCTTGTAATCGCCGTTTTCGTCTTGCTCCAAGATGATGTCGGGCGTCACGTTGGGAACGTAGGTTTCCATGAACGCGGCGCCGGGCTTGGGATTCAAGATCTGCAGTTCGGCCCGGACGGTTTGGATCAGTTCGATGGAATAGCCGGTGGCCTTTTGGATTTGGGGCAATCGGTTGGCGGCCAAATCCTCCAGGTGCGAACTGATCAGTTTTTCCATTTCCTCAAAATGCTCGAACTCCGGACGCAATTGCATCAACAGGCATTCGCTCAAGGAGCGGGCGGCGATGCCGGTCGGTTCGAGCGATTGGACGACCTTCAGCGCCCGCTCGGCGACTTCGTAGTTTTCGGCGGTGTGGTCGCTGGGCAGCAGATCCGCCAACGGCGTCCGCAGGTAACCGCCGTCGCGGGCGTCCAGGGTGCTGATGATCCGCTCGGCGATCCGTTCGACATCGTCATCGATATCCAATTCGGCGAGCTGGTGGAGCAGGAAATCGTTTAGCGATTCGGGGCGCGACTGGGCATTGGCCATCAGGTCGTGTCGCCGATCAGCTTCCTCTTGCATCCTGCCGGACGAACGCCGGAAGGAATCGTCAAACGTGTTGGGCAGCTCCGAGACCATGTTCTGCAATCGCTCGAAGTCGTCCGAGTTGTCGCCGCTGTCTTCAACGACCAACTCCTTCTCATCCTCGCTGCGATTGTCGGCCGAGGGCGGCAGATCGCCGTCTTCGAGACTGCCCGGCTCGCTCTCCTGCTGTTCCAGCAAAGGATTCTCGTTCATCTCCTGTTCGATGCGTTCCTGCAACGCCAGCATCGGCAATTGCAGAATCTCCATCGACTGGATCATCCGTGGGGCCAGTTTTTGAGTCTGAACCATTCGGGCCTGCAGGCCCATCGACATTCGCATTCCGCTCATGAGATCCGCTTTACACGTTTGGACGCTCTTTCACCAACGCAATGACTTTCCTGCGCGAGTGCTCCGGCGACCTTCGGCTCTGCCACATCATACCCTTTTTGACTAGGCGGCGAGCATATCTTGTGCCAAAGCCGGCGATTTTGCGCCTATAATTTTTACCGACCCACCAAGGCATCGGCAATCATTTCCCGATTGGCATATTCCAACACGCTTCCGGCGGTGATTCCACGGGCCAGCCGCGTGATCTGCACCGGAAACTCTGCCAACAAATTACTGATGTACAACGACGTGCCATCGCCTTCGACATTTGGGTTGGTGGCCATGATGACCTCCGAAAAATTCCCGTTTCGCACCCGATCGACGAGCGCATCGATGGTCAATTGGTCCGGACCGATCCCGTCCAGCGGGGCGATCCGGCCGAGCAAGACGTGGTACAGCCCGTTGAAGGCCTGGGACTGCTCCAGACTCATCAGATCACGGGGTTGCTCAACGACACACAACCGGGTGGTGTCACGATCGCCGGAACGACAGATCGCGCAAAGTTCCTCTTCGCACAGATTGAAACACGCCTGGCAATAACGGATGTCGCTGCGGATCCGCCGAATCGCATCGGCCAGCGCGATCGCCTCCGCCTCCGGGACCCGCAACAGATGAAACGCCAGTCGCTCGGCGCTTTTACGCCCCACGCCCGGCAGCCGGCCCAGCTGGTCGACGAGTTCAGAAACAGCACCTGCATGCTTGTCCACTTCGCAGACTCCGTCGCGATTAGCGGCCGATCAGGGAGGTCAACAACCCATCGACCCCGGGGATATCTAAATTCATGTCCGCGACCATGGCCTGGATCGCTTCGGCGTAGGTCTGCTTGGCCGCGGCGCCGGCGGCGTTGGTCGCTTCCAGCACCCCCTGTTCGATCTCCGCCTTGCTCATGCCGTCCTGAGTGATGTTGACCGATTGGACCTGCCCGACGCAGTTGACGATGACGAACACCCTGCCGCAAGACGAATCGCCGCGGACATGTTCGTCCTGCATGCGGGCGTTCAATTCCTGCATCTTTTGCGGCAAATCCTTGAATGCGGCCATCATGGACGCGATGTTGCCGAGATTGCCAAGTCCTTTAAACATGTGATTGCAGAAAACGAGTTCGGAAAGGGATGGAATGGATTTGTTTTTCAACCGAACCACGGCCGTTTGACGTGCCTCGGGGCCGTGCCGGGAACGTGGTGAATTGTAGCGAATCAGGAAAGTCTTCGAAACGACGGCACGCGAGCGGGGTTGCTGTTAAAATACGATTCCCGCCTGTTGCCCCCGATCGCGATCCAAATCACCTATGCCGCGTCTCCGATTCTTCTGTGTGGTCTGCTTGATCACCAGCCTCTGTTGTTCCGAGTCCGTCCAAGCGCAGCAGTGGAACCGATTTCGCGGCCCCGGCGGCCGAGGCGTCGCCGAAGCGGATCTGCCGACGACGTGGAGCGAGACGGAAAATCTGGCGTGGAAAACGGACCTGCCGGGCAAAGGCAGCAGCAGCCCGGTGGTCTGGGACGACCGCGTCTACCTGACCGCCTACACCGGCTATGGGATGGAGTTGGAAAACCCGGGCGATCCGGCAGCGCTGTTGCTGCACGTGATTTGCATCGATCTACATGACGGACACCTCGTCTGGGATTGTCCGATCAAGCCGTCGCCGGACGAACAAGAGATCAGCAAGCGGGTCGGTGAACACGGTTATGCATCCCCGACGCCCTGTGTGGACGACAGCGGAGTCTATGCCTTTTTCGGACCCTCCGGATGCGTCGCGGTCTCGCACCAGGGTGAAGTCCGCTGGCAAAGAAATCTGGGAACCAAGACGGTCGGCTTTGGCGCCGCGGCCAGCCCGATCCTGTTCGGCGACCTGTTGATCCAAAACGCGTCGATCGAATCCGGCACCCTGTACGGTCTGCAGAAACAGACCGGCGAAATCCGCTGGAAGACCGACGGGATTCAAAGCGCGTGGACCACCCCGACGCTGGTCACGCTGCCGGACGGCTCGGTCGAATTGGTCGTCAACCAGAAACTGGCGATCCTGGGCTTTGATCCGCACACCGGCAAACAACTTTGGTCCTGCGATGCGATCCAGGACTACATCGTCCCCTGCGTGATCGAGCACGACGGCCTGCTTTATTGCAGCGGCGGTCGCTCGAACATGACCTTCGTCATCCGTCCCGGCGGACGCGGCGATGTGTCCCAGTCTCACCTGGTCTGGGAACAATCCCGAGGCGCAAACGTGACCAGCCCGATCCTCGTCGACGGTCATTTGTACTGGTCGCATGACAAATCGATCGCGCTGTGCCTGAGAGCCAGCGATGGCGAAGAAATGTATCGCGAACGGATGCCCACGCGGAGTCGGGTTTATGGGTCGATCGTCAGCGATGGCAGCAAGCTGTACCTGACCACGCGAGACGCGGGCGTGTTGGTACTGGCCGCCCAACCCGAGTACAAAGAACTGGCGGTCAACAAACTGGGGACGGAATCCGAACGCTTCAACGCCACCCCCGCAATCGCGTCGGATCGATTATTGTTACGTAGCGATCAACGACTGTATTGCATTTCAAAATAGACGTTTCCATTCCTTTTTCTGTCAATCGAACCACAGTGATTTACCCCAACCCATCCCTTCGCACGCTCGGTTTCCCCGTCGCGTTGTTGTTGCTTCTTAGTCCCGGCGTGCTCATCAGTCCGGCATCGGGCGAGGCGCCGGCCAAAGTCGAACCGTTGCCCGTGGCCGACGCCGTCGCCAGCACCCCGACGGAAATGAAGCCCTACGCCGAGCCGATCGAGCACACGCAGCTGAAAATTGAAATGGTCCCCATCCCGGGCGGCGAATTCGTGATGGGCAGCCCCGATGACGAAGACGATCGTGGCGACGACGAAGGCCCCCAACGCACCGTCAAAGTCTCGCCGTTTTGGATGGGCAAATTCGAAATCACCTGGGAACAGTACGACGTCTGGAACGAAGACGTCGACCAACGGATGCGCAAGATGCTGGCGATCGCTCCCACGCCACGCGACCTAGCCGTCGACGGAGTCTCCAAACCGACCGAGCCGTACACCGACATGAGCTTCGGCATGGGCCGCGAAGACTATCCGGCGATCTGCATGACCCAACACGCCGCACGCACGTATTGCAAATGGCTGTCTGCCAAAACAGGACGCTACTACCGTTTGCCGACCGAAGCCGAATGGGAATACGCCTGCCGCGCGGGCACCAAGACGCCGTACTCGTTCGGCGACAACGTCGACGAACTGGAAGACCACGCCTGGTTCTTTGACAACAGCGACGATACCTACCAACGCGTCGGCCAGAAAAAGCCCAACCCGTGGGGCCTGTACGACATGCACGGCAACGTTTCCGAATGGGTGCTCGACCAGTACACGCCTTACGATTCGATCAAAGAGTCGATGGACCCCCTGGTCGTTCCCAAAACACTTTATCCCCGCGTCGTTCGAGGCGGGGGTTGGGATGACGATCCCGAAGTCTTACGCAGTGCCGCGCGAAAGGCGTCGTCGGACGAATGGAAGGAACAGGATCCGCAAGAACCCAAAAGCATCTGGTACCACACCGATGCCTTGTCGGTCGGCTTTCGCATCGTTCGCCCCTTGGAGGAGCCGACGCCAGAAGCCAAGGCCGCCAAGTGGGACAAGACCGAACCGGAACAAAAAGATCCGGAAGAGTGATCCGCTAACAATCAACGCCCCGATTGGCGCTGAAGTGAGCGTCGTTGGGCGCAAGCCCGATGCAACTATTTTGACACTGCAAGGAGGTAGCGGAACGGCGCGAGCCGTCCGATTCCAACTTGAAAGTACCGTGAAAGACCGGAGGGCTCGCGCCCTACCGCTAACAATCAACACCCCGATTGACGCTGAAGTGAGCGTCATTGGGCGCAAGCCCGATGCCAACGATTTTGACACTGCAAGGAGGTAGCGGAACGGCGCGAGCCGTCCGGTTGCAGCGCGAAAACACCTTGAAAGACCGGAGGGCTCGCGCCCTACCGCTAAGAAATGCTTCACCGCGTTTCGTGTGAAGCTCCGCTTCACAACCTAGCCCCCAGAGGCAGCGTCTCTAAACCCACGTTCCCGGGTCGGCCCTGGGAATCAAACCAACAACTTTTCCGACTCCCCGAAACGAGATTTCTCCGATGACGAACCCCACCCGACGTCAGTTCCTGGCGACCACCAGTGCCGCCGCGGCTGCCACCACCCTTGCCGCCGCACGACCACAAACCGTCCACGCGGCCGAAGACAACATGATTCGCGTCGGGCTGCTCGGCTGCGGCGGACGCGGAACCGGAGCGGCGATCAACGCGTTGACCGTCGACAACGGGCCGATGACCCTGGTCGCAATGGGCGATGTGTCCGAAAACAAAATGAAGAGTTCCTACACGTCGCTGTCGGAAAAGAAAAAGATCGGCACCAAGGTCGACGTGCCCGAAGAGCGACGGTACATCGGCTTCGACGCCTACAAGAAAGTCATGGACACGCTGGAACCCGGCGACGTCGTGATCTTGGCCACCCCGGCGGCGTTCCGCTGGGTGCACTACTCCTACGCCATCGAGCGTGGGTTGAACGTGTTCATGGAAAAACCCGTCACCATCGACGCCCCGACCTCGGTGCGAATGCTGGAAATCAACAAAGCGGCAATCGCAAAGAACCTGAAGGTCGCGGTCGGATTGATGTGCCGCCACTGTGTCGCCCGCCAGGAACTGTTCGATCGGATTCAAAGTGGTGAGATCGGTGACCTGACGATGCTGCGTGCCTACCGCATGGCCGGACCGACCGGGTCGGCCGCGGCGCCGCCGAACACGGGTGACCTGAGCGAATTGATGTACCAGATCAAACACTTCCACGGATTTCTGTGGCTCAGCGGCGGGGCGGTCAGCGATTTCTTGATTCACAACATCGACGAATCCTGCTGGATGAAAAACGCCTGGCCGGTCAAAGCAATTGCCTGCGGCGGACGCCACTATCGCGGCGAAGACGTCGACCAAAACTTTGACGTCTACTCGATCGAATACACGTTCGACGATGGCGCCAAGTTGTTTGTCGATGGACGCACCATGCCGGGTTGCAAACGCGAATTCGCCAGCTTCGCCCACGGCACCAAAGGCTCCGCAGTGATTTCCACCGCGTCACACACTCCGGCCAAAGCCCGAATCTATTCCGGACAATCGTTCGAAAAAGACAACCTGACCTGGGAATTCCCCCAGCCGGAACCGAATCCCTATCAAGTCGAATGGGACGATCTGGTCGCCGCGATTCGCAACGACACCGCGTACAACGAAGTCGAACGCGGCGTGATGGCCAGTGCCGTGACCAGCATGGGACGTATGGCGGCACACACCGGCCAGGAAATCACGTTGGATGAGTTCATGAAACATGACCATGAATTTGCCCCCAACGTCGACCAACTGACGCTCGATTCGGACTCGCCGCTGCAGCTGAACGCTCAAGGCAAGTACAACGTTCCGATGCCCGGACTGGTCAAGAACCGCGAATACCTTTAATCCGCGGCCGGCGGTTGGAAGGCCCGCTCGATCTCTTGATCGTCGAACGCTTCCACCTCGGGTAAGTTTCCAGGGCCTGGCATTTCGCTCGCCGGAAGCGAGGAAACCACCACCGCTTGATCGAGCGGATCCAGGCCGAGCGCGATCTGCATTGCCCCCAACGCGGTGAACCAATCGCGTTGGGCTTCGACCAGCTTGATCTCGGTTTCGTTGGCCTTGGTTTCCAACAGGTTCAAGTAGATCAGGTCGATGTAGCCCTTCTCGAATCCTTTCTGGTAGCGAGCCAACGTGTCCAAGGCGGCGCGCAACGACAATTCACTTTGTTCGACGATCTGCTGAGCGAGCATCAATTGGTTCTGCGCGATCTGCAAATCGGTTGCGATCTTGTCCCGTACCAACCGCAGCTTTTCATTGATTTGAATGATCTTGGCAGAGGTCGATTGAATCTTGCCCCGCGCCTTGCGACGTTGAATGGGCACCTCGCTTTGGAACCCGATCATCAGTTCGAATTCGCCTTTGTCGTCAGATTTCGTCGCCGGTTCCCCCATGTCCTGTGACGCTTCGGTCACAAAGTCGAAGCGTGGCAACAGTTCGTTGCACGCCAGACGGCGATCCCATTGAACCTGACGCAGTTCGTACTGCAGGATTTGTGGTTCGGGGCGACGACCGAGGGCGGCGGCCA
>NZ_JBFHKV010000109.1:0-12677 GCF_041595215.1 Stieleria sp.
GTGATGGCGGTGGAGAAGCAGGGGACGTCATCGGTGCTGATCACCGAAGGGATCGCGGCGATCACCACGGAAGGGTATTTCTTGTCGGCGTCCGGTTTGAAGCAGGGGCAGGTACACATTTCGCCGATGATCCAAGACCGGTTGGGGAAGGTCGCCGTTCACTTCTGCACGCCCTTTTTTTCCGCCGGCGCCGGCCGCGACGGGCAGACGCTCCAGGGCATTTTCATCATCACCGTCGATGGGCGTCGACTACTGGAGAGTGCGGTCGCGTTTGACCCGTCACGAATGGACAGCGACCGGGAATTCGATAGCCTGAAAATCGAGATTGCCGACGAGTCGATGCAGTTTCTGTACTCCAGCGGTGCCGACGCGTTTCCACTGTTCAGCCCATCGATGTTCGCGGAGGTACGCCCCGTCCGCGCCGCACGCCTGGCGCGTCGCAATACCGCGGGAGCCTATGATCGGGACTTGGACACGTACGCCGAATTCGTCGGCACCGCTGAGCGACCTGATGGCCGTGGGATGGTCGCGACCTATCGGCGGATGTTCTACAACGCACCGGAAGACACGAGTCGATTCTGGTTCGTGGCCTTGAGCGAGTACAGCGAGACGTCACTGGCGAGCGTCAATGAATTGGCAACGACCTATGTGGTGATCGGATCGATCGTCACCCTCGCCGCCTTGCTGCTGGTGTTCTTGATCGCCAGAAAACTGACCGCTTCCCTGTCGGACCTGTTGGCATCGGCGGACCAAATCGCCGCCGGCAATTTGGATACTGAAATCGCCGTCTCGCACGGGATGGGGGAGGCGGGAAAGCTGGAGTCGTCATTCCGCTCGATGACGGGAAAACTGAACGCGATGATTCGCGAGGCTTCCGATCAACAGGCCCGAACCAAGGCGCTCTTCAATGCGACGGCCGACGGTCTGGTGACGATCGACTCTTCAGGAATCGTCACGTCGTTCAACTTGGCCGCCGAAACCTTGTTCGGCTATCGAGCCGATGAGGTGATCGGAAACAACGTTTCGATGTTAACGCCCTCACCGCACCGCGAACAACATGACGGTTATCTGCGTCGCTACTTTGCCACCGGCGAGGCCCGAATCATCGGACACGATCGTGAACTCGATGCGGTCCGAAAAGATGGATCGACGTTCGCGATCTCGCTGCGTGTCTCGGAATTGAAACGCCACGACGAAACGGTCTTCATCGGGCTGATCCAAGACATCACCGCACGCAAGCAGGCCGAAGCCGAACGCGTGAAACTGTTCCAGGCCATTCAGAATGCCGTGCATCGTTTGGCCGTGGCCACCCAGCAGATCCTCGCGACCACCAGTCAGCAGTCCGCCGGGACACAGGAGCAAGCGGCAACGGTAGCAGAGGTCGTGGCGACCGCTGATGAGATCGCGCAGTCCGCGGCACAAGCCGCGTTGCGGGCCGATGACGTCGCCAAATCCGCTCGGCATACGGATGAAATCGGCAACGTCGGGCTCCGCGCCATCGAAGATTCGGTCCAAGCCATGGACAAGGTCAAGCTGCAGGTCGAGTCAATCGCCGACAGCATGTTGTCGCTGGCCGAACGCGCCACCGCGATCGGTGAAATCACCGCGACGGTCAGTGAAATCGCCGAGCAAACCAACGTTCTGGCACTCAACGCCTCGGTCGAAGCGTCTCGCGCCGGAGAACACGGAAAGGGGTTCGCGGTTGTCGCCGCCGAAGTCAAGTCGTTGGCGCAAGAATCCAAGCGGGCCACCGCCCAGGTCCGTGTGATCCTGAGCGAAATCCAACAAGCCACTAATGCCGCTGTGCTGTCCACCGAACAGGGAACGCGTACGGTGCACGATGCCAATGAAGTCATCGGCCAAGCCGGCGGCACCATTCATTCGCTGGCGACGACGTTGGCCGAGTCCGCGCAAACGGCGTCACAAATATCCGCGACCGCCAATCAACAGGCCGCTGCCGTGGGACAGCTGAATCACGGGATCCGCAACATTGATACGGTCACCAAACAGAGTGTCGAAGCGATCGGGCATATCGAAGATGCCGCCCGAAACCTGGCCTCGCTGAGTGACGAATTAGCGTCACTGACCGACCGCTAAACCCATGGGAAATCGACCCGATGAACCGTGATCAACTCGTACAGCAACTGATGGCCACGTTCCTGGATGAACTGCACGTGCATGTCAGTAGCCTGGGGCGAGATCTGTTGGCGTTGGAGAACAACCTTTCCGCCGACGAAAGGGCCGAGGCCTGGACATCGATCTTTCGCGCCGCCCACAGTCTCAAGGGGGCGTCGGCGGTGGTTCACGTCGATCCGATCCATGTCGCCTGCCATCGGCTGGAAGACATTTTCGAACACTATCGCGACTCCGGTCAGACGCTGTCCGAAGAAACGACATCGATTTTGTTGAAGGTCGTCGACGCGATTGAAGAGATCGGCATGCGAATTCGTGCCGAGCAAGGGATCGAAGGCGCGCCGTTGACCGACATGTTGCCTCAGTTGGAGCGACTGGCTGACCAAGTCACCGGCAAAGACGCGGCGACGGCGAACGTCGACACCGCAAGCGAAGCGGCGGATGACGCGGGGGTTGCAGAATCGGTCGACGAAGACGACGAAGCATTCGACGACGATGATGATTTTGAGTTTGACGAAAGCCCGCCGAGTTGCGAGGTGGAGCCGCAGGAAACCGAACGCGAATCCGCACCCAAAATGCCCCCCATCAACGCGGCATTGCTTCCCGTCTTCCTGGAAGAACTCGAAGACCGCTGTGCGAGTCTCAGCCGGGATGCGATTGCGATGGAAAGCGTGACGGATCCTGACGAACGGGTCGAGCTGTTGACGAGCTTGTTCCGTTCGGCACACAGTTTGAAAGGGGCCGCCGGCGTGGTCAAACTCGCGCCGGTTCAAACGCTGTGTCACCGCTTGGAAGATGAATTGGAATCGATCCGCGCGGGGACAACGGAATACTCCACACGCACGGCAACCGCGATGCTCGAAGCGGTCGATGTGATTCGCGACTCGGGAAATCAGCTCAAATCGGGCCGCGAGTTGGATCTGGGCGAGATCGAATCACGGACATCAAGAATCGACGAATTGTTGTCGGGATCGGAGGAGCCAGCGGCCGCTGAGCGTTCGCGGCCTGAAGCCGATGACGCCGAAACCGAGCCGGCCCCGCCCAAGTCGGCCCCGCTCAATCCTGCCGCGCCCAAGCAGGTGGCGGAGGCACCGCCGGCGGCGGTCGCGGTCCAGCCCCAAGCCGAGGTCGCTTCGGGGGCAAAGACCGAGGGAAAGATGCCGCCGACAAAGCGAGTGAAATCCGACCCGGGCGCATCCATTCGAGTTCCCGCGGAGAAGCTCGATGCATTGCTCTCGCACAGCGGCGAATTACTTGTGGCCCGTGGTCGGTTGGCCTTTCGCGCCAAGGACGCCGCGGCGGTGCGTGACTTGGCCGCGGAACTGCGGGGAACCTGGCGTGAGAACGAACAGGCAATGCGCGATTTGGGCGAGCGGACGTTCGACGATCGCGACGTCGCCAATCCGCGGCGGATTGCTGCGGTGATCGAGCACACCGCCAGTCGATTGACCGCACTTTCGTCGCGATTGGACGCGCTGGCCAGTGCGATCGAGTCGGACAACCGTCTGCTTCAACAAACCTGTGGGCTGTTGGATGACGAAGTCTACAACGTGCGAATGTTGCCGTTTTCGGATGCCTGCGGCGGGCTGCAACGGGCCGTGCGTGACATCGCGACCGGGGGCAATAAGAAGATCGAGTTGAAAATTGTTGGTGCCGAGGTGGAAGTCGATCGGTCGGTGTTGGAGGGGCTGAAGGATCCGCTTTTGCACCTGGTCCGAAATTCCGCCGATCACGGAGTCGAGTCTCCGGCGCAGCGTCAGGGCGCGGGCAAACCGGAGCGGGCAACCATTACGGTTTCGGCGGAACTGCGTGGGGGCCAGGTTCAGGTGCGGGTCGAAGACGACGGCGGCGGACTGGATCTGCGACGCATTTGCGAGATCGCGCGAAAACGAGACATCGAGGTTCCCGACGATCCGCGAGAACAAGCTCGCTTGATCTTTGCCCCAGGGTTCTCGACCGCGAAACTGATCACCGACATTTCTGGTCGCGGCGTCGGTTTGGATGTCGTGCAAAGCCAAGTGGAATCCTTGCACGGATCGGTCGATGTGTCGTTCAAGCCCGGTCGGGGAACCCGGTTCACGTTGAACGTTCCGCTGACGTTGACCACGATTCGTTCGATGATGGTCAAGGTCGCCGACCAGACGTACGCGATTCCAACCTCGGCGATTCAGCGTTTGGTACGTTTCGGCCCCAACGACCTCCGCTCCTCGGCCGGCCGTGATTCTCTGCTTCTTGGTGAGGCTCCGATGGTGGTTGCGTCGCTGGCCCAGACGTTGCGATTGCCCTCGAAGGGATTGTTGTCGGGCAGCGCCACCAAGGGGCTTGCCATCGTGTTGCAGGTCGCTGACCAGTCCGTCGCGGTGGTCGTGGACGAGGTCTTGTCTGAGCAAGAGGTGTTGGTCAAGAATCTTGGATCGCGGGTGCGTCGGCTGCGGCATTTTTCTGGCTGCACGTTGCTGCCGACGGGCAAGATCGCGTTGGTCATCAACGCGGCCAACGTGGTTCGGACCGCACTGGGGCTGAAGCTGGATCAGTTGGCGGCATCGCGGACGTCGATGAGTTCGGGCAAACAAAGTGTCGCCGGGCCGGATACCCATGGCAGAACGCTGCTGTTGGCCGAAGACTCGGTCACGACACGGGTGCTGTTGCGCAATATCCTGGAATCGGCCGGCTATGAGGTCACGACGGCCGCCGATGGTCAACAAGCGTGGGAGCTGATCCAGGAAAAACCGTTTGACATTCTCGTCACCGATGTCGATATGCCGAGGATGGACGGATTCGAATTGACCGCGGCGCTGCGCGGTCTGGAATCGGCGGCGGATTTGCCGGTCGTGCTGGTCACCGCACGCGGCTCCGATGCCGACAAACAGCGGGGCGTTCAGGCCGGCGCGAACGCCTACATCGTGAAAGGAAATTTCGAGCAACAGCATCTGCTCGAAACCGTCGCCCAACTTATTTAGGAAGCCGCAGAGCATGCCGAGGGTCTTGATCGTCGATGACTCACCGACGGCGCGTGAGGTGCTGGCAACCATTTTGGGATCCGATCCGGACCTGGAGGTGGTCGGTTTTGCCAGGAACGGACGCGAAGGGGTGGCGCAGGTCAAAAAGTTGAAACCCGATGTGGTCACGATGGATTTGAACATGCCGGTCATGGACGGGTTTGCCGCAACCCGTGAAATCATGATCGAGGAACCCACGCCGATTGTGATCATTTCCGGGGCCGGTCGAGCCGCCGAAGTCGAGACGGCGATGGAGACGCTGCGAGCGGGAGCGGTGCACCTGTTGCTCAAACCGGTCGGACCGGCATCCCCCGAATACGACGCCCGAGCAAAGGAAGTGGTCCGAGTCGTCAAAGCTATGGCAGGTGTCTTTGTCATTCGGCGGCGACGACATCTGATGCCCAAACAGTCCGATCAGGTTCATGCGGTGTCTCCACCGGACTATCTGACCAAACCTCACCGGATCCGCGTGATTGCGATCGCCGCTTCGACCGGTGGGCCGCCCGCACTGGTTAAAATTCTCGGCGCGCTACCGACCGATATCTCGGTTCCGGTACTGATTGTCCAGCATATCGCCGACGGATTCATGGACGGTTTTGCGAACTGGTTGGACGAGGTCATCCCGCTGGACGTGAAGATTGCCAAGGATCATGAGCCCTTGTTGCCGGCGACGGTTTACTTTGCGCCCCAGGATCGACATCTCGGCGTCAGTCAATCACGCATTCGACTTTCCGACGCGGCTCCGATCGGCGGCTTCCGTCCCGCCGGCACCCATCTGTTCGAGACCGTCGCCGAGGCGTTCGGCTGCGATGCGGTGGGCGTGATCTTGACCGGGATGGGCAACGATGGTGTCGAGGGGCTGATGAAAATTCACAACGCCGGCGGCGTGACGATCGCTCAGTACGAAGCTTCGTGCGTGGTGTTCGGGATGCCGCGTGCCGCCATCGAAGCCGGTGCGGTCGATTCGGTTCTTCCCCTCGATGCGATCGGCCCACGTCTGGACCAATTGGTCGTCAACCGCCCTTCCGGGAATTGACGGCGATCGAGGTGGTCATCGATGATGGGGGCAGGATTTGTTACAATCACAACATCGCGACACGCGGCCGGTCAGACGCCTATGCTGAACTCCAACGTCAACTTTGGTATGACACGATGACGCCAGAGCAACGCGACGAAACGATCGAAGCGCTCTTCTCCGAAGCGGTCCGGCTTGATCGACGCAGTCAGATCGAATTACTTGAATCGTCCAGTTTGCCCGAGGACATCCGCCGCGAAATCGAAGTGCTTCTGGACGCCGAACGGCGGTTGGAGTCGGGCGAAACACAAGTCCTGGTGAGCGACCAGGAGCACGGATCCGAGCTTCAGGCGTTCTCCATTTTTGATCGCACGTTGGCTGGCCTGACGATCAACGACCATCAGGAAACCCCGTCGACGGGGACGGCGGAATCGGTCGAGTCGGCGGCCGAGCCGAGCACGATCGGCAAGTTCCGGATGCTGCAGTTGCTCGGTATCGGAGGCTATGGACAGGTTTGGAAAGCCTACGACACGGTTCTGGATCGTTTCGTTGCGCTCAAGATCCCGCGTGATGACGTCAGTTATCGATTCAATCGAAAGATGGTTGAACGCGAGGCGCGGGCCGCGGCGCAATTCCAGCACCCGAACATCGTCACCATTCACGAAGTGCATTTTTACGGCGACCGAGCGCTGATTGCGAGTGAATTGATCGAAGGTGTGACGCTGTCCAAATTGATCATCGCATCATCCCTGACGGTCAAGCAGGTCGCTGAAATGTGTGCCAAGTTGGCCGATGCCATCCATTATGCGCATTGCCGAGGCGTGATTCACCGCGATTTGAAACCGTCCAACATCCTGATCGATCAGGACGGCGAACCCCACGTCACCGATTTCGGCTTGGCCAAGCGGGAACTGGCCCATGCGACACTTTCGGCCCACGGCAGCGTGTTGGGCACGCCGACCTACATGCCGCCCGAACAGGCACGCGGTGATTCGCATACCGCCGACGCTCGCAGCGATATTTATTCGCTGGGAGTGATTCTGTTTCAGATGTTGACGTCTGAATTGCCATTTCGCGGCGACCGCCAAGCCGTGATTCAGAAGGTGATCTATCTCGATCCTCCCAGTCCCCGATCGTTGCGGCCCGCGATCCCACGAGATCTGGAAACGATCTGTCTGAAGTGTCTGCAAAAATCTCCCTCACGGCGTTATCAGAGTGCCAAAGACTTGGCGACCGATCTCGAACTCTGGTTGCAGAAAAAGCCGATCCACGCGCGGCCGGTCACGCGGGTGGAGCGGGCGATGCGGCTGTGCGCACGTTACCCCGTGGTTTCGTCGCTGGCGACCGCGATCGCCGTGCTGATTGTGGTCAGTCTGGTCGCGATCACCAGTCTGTGGATCCGCGCCAATCACAACCAAAAGACGGCATTGCGTCACCTGGAACGCCGAACCGCAAACTTTGACAAGACCATCGAAGCGGTGGAAGTGATGCTGAGCCGTGTGATCGAGCGGGAGGAGCCCGAGTTCATCCCCATCCAACAAGAGCTGCTTCACGAGGCGTTGAAGCTCTACGAACAGCTCGTCGACACCAACGGTGATGATGCCGACAGCCTGATCGAAAACGGGCGCATCCGGACTCGCATGGGATACCTGCATGAGTCGTTGGAGAACCCGGCCGCTGCGCTGGCGGCGTTTCAGGCGGCGATCGAACAGTTTGAAACCGCGCTGGCCGGTTCGAGCGATGCGCGAACCAGTGAAGAGTTGGCCGAAAGCTACCGTAGTGTCGCCCGAACGATTCTGCAGATGTCCGTCGACGGAGACCCTCAGTGGGACGTGTGTGAAGACGCCATTGAACGCGCGATCGAAATTGACAGCGCGGCACCCCCGGTGGAGCGCGGACGGCGTTTTGGGTTGGCAAAATCGCACAACTTGCGGGCGCGGATGTGCGTTGCAAAAGACGAACCCGAACGTGCCGAACAAGAATACCTGCGGGCAATCGAGCTACTCGGCGCGGTGAGCAAGAATCGCCCCGATTCGGTGGTGGTGACGTTGTCGCTGATTTGGAATCGACATCAATTGGCCGACATGCTTCTACGGCATGGTGACTTCGAAAAATCACGACAGATTCACGAGGATCTGTTGAAGCAACGCCTGGCGCTGCAACGTGTTGCTTCCGACGCGTATCGTTTTCATCCTTCGACGGTCGTTCAGTTTCCATCGCCCAATCAGACGTTTTCGTTGCGTCGTGATTTGGCGGCCAGCCACCGCTCGTTGGGGCAGATCTGCGAAGCGGAGAATGACGATGTTGCTGCCGCGGCGCATTTCCGCGCGGCGGCGGGGTTCATTGATGAAGTCGTTCGTGACTACCCCCATCGCCGCGGTCACCGGGATGCCAAGGGGGGAATTCATACGCGGTACGCCCAAATCCTGATGCGATTGGGAAAACGCGACGAGGCCCTCGAACACTTTGACATCGGATTGAAAAGCTGGAATCAAGCGGACCCGGTCACGCTGGACAAGAACCGGCTCAAAAACTTTGCATCCCAGCATGCAGCGGCAGGTGCGCTGGCCAAGACCATCAACAACAACGAATCCGCCATCCTTCATTTCATTGCCGCACAGGAGTTCTATCACCAGCTCAGCCGGATCGTCCCGGCGGAGCCTTCGGTGATCTTGGCGAACATCCGTGTTTCCCTCGATCTGGCTGAACTCCGACGTCAAAGCGGGGACGAGCGTGCCGCCGAGGAGTTGATTCAACAAGCGACCGAGTTGACCGAGGTGATGCGAAACATCGACGAACCGACTCGGGAGTTACAGAATGCTCTCCAAAGCGCCGAACGGTTGCTGCAGCGGCATTCGGCGGGACGCATCTGAGCGCCTTCAAAACCAAAAATGCAGGAGACCCTGTGCAATTTTTTGGGGTTTCGCATCACAACGCGGCAGCGAGTTTCCGTTAATCTATGGGTCGACGTCATTTCTTCCTCCGAGAGTGTGTAGCATGAGCAAGAAAAAACAGCGCCGGGTGTTACGACAGACCATGCAGCCATTGGTGGAATTGTCGGATCGATTGGCCACCACTCGGCTTCAATCGGCACGGATCCGCGTCCGGCGCGCCGAGCTTCAGCTCAAACGCGAACGCGTCCGGACGATCGCGGACGAACGATCCGTTCTTAGCACCGCAGAATTCACCGCACGCATCAACCGCTTGGCGGATCGTTTACGCGAGAACCGGCGACGCATCGGTCGGATCCGCCAGGCGCGACAACGCGAAGTGGGCATCCTGCTCGGAGCCGATTTCAGCTACCTGGAGATTGCCAAGCACAACGAAGACTTTTCACTTTACACGGGGTATTTTGGTGGCAATGACTGAAGACGGCGGAATGAGTTTCCAAGACGGAACGATCATGTTGGTTGCCGATGCGGCCCCGTTTTCGACGCGAGATGTGTGGGAGGGCTATCTGGAAGGATTGACCGAGGCGGGGGCGAACGTGTTGCCCTATCCGACGTTTTCCATCCTGGAATTGCTCAGCCCCAATTTGCTCGGCAGTGATCTGATCGGCAAAGCGATGGACATCCGAAATGGCGTCCACGCGGTCGTCTTCATCAGCGGGATGTACTTTCGGGAGACGCGCAGCTGGGTCGTCGAATCGCTGACCCGACGCGGCATGCCGACCATTTTGATCGCCACGGACGATCCTTATGAAGACATCGGAATGCGAGATTGCTATTCGACGCGGTTTACGAACGAGTTGTCCTGTGCCAATGGCCAAGCGGCCTATCTACCGACGGCGACGTTGTTTCCGCCGGCCTTGGACGACGATCCGTGGGTGCGGGATCTCGTCTTCGTCGGCACCGTTTTCGAAGATCGCTGGGAATGGATCCGGCAAATTGCGATGTACTGCGAACTGAACGAACATCGCTTTGATATTTTTGGGCATTTCCCGACGATGCGTGATGGGCTCCAGGATCTGGATTACGTGCGAGTCATTCCCGGCACCGTGTCTGCCGAACAGAAGTGGAGTCTGTACAGCCAAAGCAAACTGGTGCTGAATATTTTTCGCGATGCGGGAGAGAAGCGACCACAGTCGGCAAGCCCGAGGGTGTACGAGGTCGCCGGGTTGGGACGGCCCGCCTTGATCAGCAACCGCCGCGACGAGGTGGAGCAAATTTTCGGCGACGCGATCTACCTGTTTGATGACATCGAAAGCTTTGGGGAAGTGTTTGAAGAGGCGATCGAGTCGGATGCGGAGAGGCAGCAGAAAGTCCGACAAGCCCAGGAAATTGTGTTGCAGGGGCATCTCTATCAACATCGCGCCTCGACGCTTTTGGGCGAAATTCAAAAGCTATTGACGGACTGAGGATCGAACGGAGAACAAGTCTCGGAACTTGCCTGTGGGATAGGTTTTCACGGAATCATTCCAGCACGCGACAGGCAGGAAGCCTCTCCCACTCGGTTTACACGTCGTATCCGGATTCTTGCAACAGTTCGCCAAAGACTTCGTCGCAAAGCACTCGCAACTTTTGCGGCAGATCAGTTTTCCATCGTCCCACCGAGGTACGATCGTCGGCTGTTGTCCGGTGAAAGTCCAAGTCTTGACAGATCAACTGGTGTGCTTCGATGACGCCCGCGACGGTGGCCGAGTCGCTGTTGATCTGCAGATAGTCGAAGATCCGCGTCAATGTGGAATCCGGTTCTAGCACAAGGTCTTCGTATCGCACGCACAAACAATGTTCTTTGCGAGCTTCGGCGACGCCCAACAGTCGGGCAATGTCGTGCCGTTTCATACGGATGAATTCCGCGTCACTTTCGACGTTCTCTCGACCAAACGTAGCAAAGCCGCGTTTGTGGTTGAACGCGATCATCGAACAGACCATGTCGCGGAAATCGCGAATCAAGATGATTTCCTTGGCGTTGGGGTACAGTTCGCGGGCGATCCATTGAAGGTGGCACGGAAGTGACTTTTCGGCAAAGTACGTGACGCCGGTCGATTTGTGATTGATCGCAGCGATTTCGCCGTACAACTCGTCGATATTCTGCAGCGCAAATTCAGCGGTACGATTGATGTAGGCGTTACCGAACCAGTCGCCGAGGGTCGGCCGATTGGAGATGACTTCGCTGTTGAACGGGCACGGCGGTAGAACGCTAAGATCGGATTCGAACGTGTTCTTTCCGAATGACGGTTCGGCAAGGATTTTCAACATGTGAAACCAATACCCGGCCGGACGTGCTTCAAATGGGTATTGGGCGTCGAGCACGATCGACGGGTGCTGCGCAAGCGTCTGCATGGCCCGCGTGGTTCCTGTCCTGGCGAGCGACGTGATCGTGAGCGGTGAGAGCTTGGGGGCGTAGGCGGGTCGCAGGGGATCTCGCTCGCCGCGAATCGTGGCGCAAGGCGCGCGTCGACCGTTTTGCAAGACCGCGAACACGTCAATTTGAAACTGTGGCGGCAGCCCCAACGTTCCGAAACTGCAACGGAAACCGCACGTCGACGCGCCTCGAACGTCCGCGTGTCGGCTCGCGGCGGTCTCGTTGTGAAGTGTGACGGGGATGGTTTTCCAAGGGACCCCGCCATGCATCAACTGAAGACGGCGAACCTTGCCACGTCGGGCCAACGCCCAACCGTCCAGACGTATGCTATTGGAATCGATCTCCTTTCCGGGGCTCGGCTCATGCAGTTCAAAGCCGTACAGGATTTCGTCCAGATTCTCGTGGTAGGCCACGTCAATGCGATGAATCGTCAAACTGGCTTCTCCAACAGGTCTTCAACCGAGCGATTCGATGACGGAAAGCCCTGCCCGAATGTCGCGGCGGTTGGTGTACAGCCCGAACGAGAATCGCATGCAGGGCGTCTTGTAGGGACTGGCACTCGCAATCACGCCGTTGCGAGACAGTTCGGTTTCGAGTTCGTTGGGATCCCATCCGTTGACGTTGAAACAAACGATTCCAGAGGACAGGTCTTGCGACATCGGAGTCAGCAATTCGACGTGCGGCATCTCGGCGAGTTTCCGTTTGCAAAACTGTGCCAAACGGTGGATCCGATGCTGGATGCGTTGTTTGCCGATGGCGAGCTGGAAATCGAAGGTATCGGCGAGTGCCCAGCGGTATTCATAGCTATGGTAGCCGCCCGGTGTCATCCGTCGCCCGATGGCGGCGGAATCGACGAGCCCCTTGCGCCAACATTCGATACGTTCCGCTCCGAACGGCGGGATCGTGGGGCGGACGCGTTTCCAGCCCGCTTCGCTGCCCCAGATGATGCCGGTTCCACGTGGACCGCACAGTGTTTTGTGGCAGCCGGCGATGAAAAAGTCGCAACATCCCTCCTGCAGGTTGAAGTCTTCAACTCCCAACGCGTGGACGCCATCGACGACCAACAGAATCTTTTGCTCGGCGGCGCGGTCCTGGTTCAGATGGGTGATGCGCTGAGCGATCGTCGACAGCGGCAGCTTGACACCCGTTGATGAATGCACCCACGTGACCACGACCACGCGGGTGGCATCGCTGACACCGGACAGCAATTGGTTGACCATCAC
>NZ_JBFHKV010000110.1:0-12631 GCF_041595215.1 Stieleria sp.
AGACGGTGATCCAGGGGCGAAGATTCATATTCGGACAGTGAATGGTGGAGGAAAGGATTGGACAAACCGAGACGGATTCTCATCATACACCGAGTCACCAGGCGCTCTCGCCAAAGTCGATCCGGCATGTCAATCTATACCAGTCCGCACGCGGCGTCAGCCAGTGCCGCTGCTTGGGTACTGACGGTGTTAGCGGAACGGCGCGAGCCGTCCGGTATCAGCTTGAAAGACCGGAGGGCTCGCGCCCTTCCGCTAACAAGCCCTCCCGTTTGTTGTCAAAGTGGATGGCACGCCCCACACCCACATCCCCCTCCTCGTCTCCCACACTCCGTCCATGGATGAAATCGTCTATCACGACCGTTACCGCGACGAGTCATGCGTCGAAAAAGTCTACGGCGACAAGGCGCTTCGTTGGACGTATGGGACGTGGGGCGGAAAACTCGCCCTGGCCGCGATGGTGAAACGGGCTTGGTTTTCCCGCTGGTATGGCTGGCGGATGGACCAACCGAAAACCCGCGAGAAAATCAAACCCTTCATCGAGGAGTTTGGACTCGACGCGAGCGAGTTTGCCCGCAACCCGGACGAATTCGCCAACTTCAACGAGTTCTTCTTTCGCAAGCTGAACCCGTCGGCCAGACCGATCGATCCCGATCCCTCGACCCTCGTCTTCCCCGCCGACGGACGACACCTCTGCGTGCCCGATCTGTCACGTTGCGAGGGGTTGTTCGTCAAGGGCCAGATGTTCGATTTGGCGACGCTGCTGCGTGATCCCGAACTGACGCGTCGATATTCCCAGGGAAGCTTGCTGCTGTCTCGGCTATGCCCGGTCGACTATCACCGTTTTCACTTTCCCGCCGCCGGACGCCCCGGACCGGCACGCTTGATCAACGGACCGCTCTACTCGGTCAATCCGATCGCGTTGTGTCAAAACATTCACATCCTGGCGACCAACAAACGTGAGATCACGATTCTAGAAACCGAAACGCTCGGTAACGTCTTGCTGTTGGAGATCGGTGCTACCTGCGTCGGCGGAATCTGCCAGACCTATCGCCCGGGCGACCCGGTTTCCAAAGGGGATGAAAAGGGCTATTTCCGATTCGGCGGTTCATCGACCATCGTCATTTTCGAGCCCGGTCGCATCGTGTTTGATGACGATTTACAGCAACACTCCGCCGACCAGCGTGAGTTGTACGCCCGCATGGGTGATTCGATGGGCAAAATCGCCTGACGCTTCGAAAACAAGACCCACCGATCGCAGCGCGAAGCCACCGATGACGGGGTGCCCAAAATCCGTGGGTTCGCGCTGCTATCCGTGGGCTCAATGGTCATTGCAACACTCTACAAGTGGCAGGCGGTCCCTGTTCCGCTCGACAAAATCCAACCCGAAGATTCAACGCTGACACAGCGCAAGGTCAGCGTTCGCGGGAACTTGACGCGTGACAAAGGGGTTACAATACCGGACCGCAAGGAGGTCCCTGATGTGAGTTCTTCCCCACCTGCTAAGAGTCTTTCAATGATTCGCCTGCTATCGTCCTGTTGCATTGCCCTGATTCTGACCGTTGCGACCACGGCATCTGGCCAGGAAGCAACGGCACCGAAAAAGACGGCCCCCACGCCGCCGCCCGTGATCGACCCGATCAATGCGGCCATGCAAACCTTCGTCGAGCAAGGGAAAATCTCCGGCGCAGTGACCTTGGTCGGCCACCGCGGCAAGATCGTGCATTTGGGCGCGGTCGGGTTGGCCGACATCGAAACACAAAAGGAGATGCGTCCGTTCACGATGTTTTCGATCGCTTCGATGACCAAGCCGATCACCGCGACCGCAATCATGATCTTGCAGGACGAAGGCAAGCTCAGTGTGGACGACAAGGTCAGCAAGTACATCCCGGCCTACAAGGATCTGAAGCTGAAAGACGGGTCGGCACCGAGCCGTGAGATCACGATCCGCGACGCCATCACGCACACCTCGGGACTGGCCGGCGATCAACTGTTCGATGGATCACTCGCAGAGGCGGTCGATCAACTGGCCGAGCGACCGCTGGCGTTTGAGCCCGGCACGAAGTGGCAGTACAGTCCGGGGTTGAACGTCGCCGGACGGATCGTTGAAATCGTCTCGGGTCAGTCGTTTCAAGCATTCCTGCAAGAGCGAATCTTTGAACCCGGCACGATGACGTCCACCACGTTCTTTCCTGACGAGAAACAACAGCGTCGCATCGCAACGTTGTATGGCCCGGGTGAAGAGGGACAGTCGCTGCAGGCGGTTGCCAATCGCATTTCGAATCCGGCCGAGGTGAAAGCGCCCAATCCGTCGGGCGGTCTGTTTGCAACCGCTCGCGACATGTTCCGGTTCTATCAAATGGTGTTGAACCGGGGGAAATTCCGCAAGCAGCAGGTCGTCTCCGAAGACGCGGTGACGCAGATGACGTCACCGCAGACCGGCGATTTGGAAACCGGGTTCACGCCCGGCAATTGCTGGGGGTTGGGCTGGTGCATCGTCCGCGAACCACAAGGCGTGACCGAGATGTTGTCTCCGGGAACGTTCGGGCATGGCGGGGCATTTGGAACCCAAGGCTGGGTCGATCCCAAGACACAAACCATTTACGTGTTGATGATTCAGCGGACCAAAATGGGCAACAGCGATGGGTCGGACATTCGCAAGGCGTTCCAACAGGCGGCCAGCGAATCGCTGGGGCTGTAGGTCCGCGGTGATTCGGCATTAAAAAAAGGCGGCTCTGCGTGGATCACGCAAAGCCGCCTTTTTAGTGGTGAAGCGGAACGCTTGTTAACGCGGCTAGAGCGCCGGAGTGGTGTAGGGTTCGACGTCGCCAACCATGTGGAAGTGGTTGTGGTCGATGTAGACGACTTCGACGGCTTCTTGATCGTGCAGCGTGTGCGGCACGGGGTAGCCGATCGTGGTCTTCTCTTCGAAGTAGATCGTGCACTTGTAGTGTGCGTGGTGCAGTTGGGCGGGGCCGATCAGCGGATAGAATCGAGGCGGATCGACGTAATCGGCGATCTTCTCTTTGATGATCCGCACGTCGTTGCGTTGCTTTTCATACAGCAACGGAATGCCGCCTTGGACGGGACGTGCACTTTCCAGTGCATGCATCACTTCGTCGTCACTGGGGGGATCGAGCGCGACCGGGGCGCCACCAGAGGTGGTCGGGCCGAGGATCGGCACCTTGTCGTAACGCTCTTTCTTCCAGAATTCTTCTTCCGCCTTATGTTGATAATAAGGGCTTACCGGGATCGGAAATCCCAAGAACCCGAGGTTGTAGTTCGTGCCGACGCCCCAGCAACCCGTCGTCCCGACGGCGACACACGCCATCGTAACCAGGGTGACTTTGCGTGCGAGAGACGAAAGGGCATGGCTGCCTTTCGTGGCCGATTCCAGACGGTCTGCCTGGGCGGCGTGTTTTGTTTGACTGTTCGTCGTGTTGGTCATCCGAGCAACCTTCCCTGGTGTTCGATAACAAGACCGCGCGTCGGAGCACGGTTAGGTTCCGCTTGTACAGACAGTTATCGTGTGAACTTATACGGATCTTGCGGGTAATTCAGGAGTTTTAGCGAATCGCCGAGCTGTCGGCTGTTTCACGACAGCGGATGTTCCACACCAAACCGCTCGTGCTTTGTCAGATGGAAAAGCGACTTACCCAAAAATGCCCCGCTTCTTCCCCGATCTGTTGGAGTTGCGTTGGCCGAGCGAATCAGAGGGCAGGCTGTCACTCAATCCCGCTAAGTTAAGCGTTGCTTCCTTGTGCTGGGGCCCGTGGCTCGCGCCAAACGGCTGATATTCAATTGATGTCAGCCGGTTCGCGCCAGCGCGAGCGGCCTGTCCATTTGTCTAAACTTAGCGGGATTGGGCTGTCACTTGCGGAGCGATGAAACGATGACTGGGCCCACCGATCGCAGCGCGAACCCACGGATTTCTCGCACCCTGTCATTGGTGGGTTCGCGCTGCCATCGGTGGGTATTGTTTTCGATTGTTACCCCGGGTGAACGTGCTGGAGTGCTTTGTCACGATTGAATCGGAGGGTTGACGCCGCAGCGGAAGCCGCCAACGCTGTCTGCGGATCGCCATCGGAGCCATCGTGTTTTCTGTTCGCGTTTCAATAAAAAAAGCCGCGAGGGACAAATGAGTCCCTCGCGGCAGCGATTTCCAGAACTGTGGCTGGAGTCACCTTCGCCTACCGAGTTCGCCTTAGCGATCGGTGAAGTCCAGGAACCACCATCCGTCATCCCATTCCAGTGACACCTTACGCCATCCCATCGGGACTTGAGGGTAAGGATAGAAGGGACCGATGTAGGGCCACGCCGAGGGGCTGTACTGCTGAGGGTAAGTCAGGGCAGCATAGTTCGGGTAGGATGCGTAACCTGGCCAAGCGTAGTTGGGCAGATTGGGAGCGTCGTAGCGTGGAGCTCCGACGCCAGCACCATGATTCATCGCAACAGGAGTGCCTTGCATCGGCATCCCCATCGCGGGGGAACCCATGACCGGAGTCGCGGCTTGGGCGACCGGAACGGGCTGATTCATGTGGTAGGGCGAAGCCATCGCGGGCACTTGGTCCACGTTGACTGGCGCCATCCGATTGCTTGCCAGTTGAGCTGGCACGCCGGTGGGGCGGCTGAGTGCCGGTGCGGGCTGACCGATCACGGTGATCGCTTGGTCGATCCCTTGAACACCGGGTGCGGATTCAGCAATGCTGATGATCCGTTGGCGTTGCTCGGCCGATCCGGCTCGGCCTTCGATCGAGACGATTCCATCAAGGCATTTGACATCGACGCCAAATCCCTTCAGTCGTCCGTCTTTTTGGGCGGCACTGAGAGCCTGGACGACGCCGGCAACGACTTGTTGGTCGCTCAATCCGGCGGGTGCAGCCAGCTCGACCGCGGCCGTGGTTTGAACTTGTCCGGGGGCGATTTCCAAAGCAGCAACGCTTTGGGGTGCGTCCGCGATGATCGGCTCAAACGCCACTTCAGGTTTGGTTTCGGCGGGTTGCTGCAGACCGGCCGTCAGCATGTTGCGGAGCGACTGATCGCTCGTTGCAGCTGCCGGCTCAACCGGTTGCGGCTCCGTCGCCTTCTCTGCTGCTTTCGCAGCCTTGACGGCGACTTCGTCGACGACCTTTTCGATCCCTTCAACGCCTTCGGCCGCTGACAGGACGAGCTGCTTTTGTTCGCTCTCGCTGACACTGCCGCGGAACAGGACGACGCCCTGGTCTACTTTCATGTCAAGCGTAAAGTCTTTGAGGGCACCGGAGTCACGGCTGCCCTTCAAACGGGTCATGATTTCTTCGGCAATCTCTCTGTCGCCGCCAAAGGCCGAAGCGGGGCCCAACGCGGTGATCGCAGCGATCGCCAATCCTAGATACTTTCGTCGCATGGGAAATGCCTCCTACAGTTCCAAATCGCTCCGGCCGGTGACGTTGCAAGAGCCGCCCGCGACGTTCGCGGGACTCTTTATCACGGGTGGCACAACGCCTACGGAAAATCCGTGTGGGACCGGTGTTGCTGTAGATTTCGGCGGTTCCGCCTGCTATCAGGTAGGTTTTTTCGGATTTTGCCGTCGAATCAAGCGTGCGAAGCCGTAAAGATTACCTAGCTTGCCGCAGAGGTCACCGAATCAATCGCCGATCGCAGCTCGGCAACAAATTTGGCGACCGCATCGCGTGCCTCGGCGGCGTCGGCATGCTCTGCAATCCGTCGGACAATCGCCGAACCGACGATCAGCCCGTCGGCGACCGGAGCCAGCTTGGCCGCGATTTCCGTGCCGCTGATCCCGAATCCGATGCAAATCGGCAGCTCCGTCTGGCCCCGCAACCAGCTCACGCTCTCCAATAGATCCGCCGGAAGCTCATTTCGCTCGCCCGTGATTCCGGTCACCGACACATAGTACAGAAAGCCCGACGAGGAATTCGCGATTTCAATCTGACGCTGCCGCGGCGTCGTCGGCGTGACCAGTTGAATCAAACTGAAATCTTCGTCACGACAGATCTGTGACAGTTCGCCGGCCTCCTCGACCAACAGATCCGGCACGATGGCGCCGGCGTACCCCGCCGCTTTGGCCCGTTGGACGTATTCCCGCAGCCCCACCCGATAAATAATCGCGTAGCTGACCATCGTCACCAGCGGCATGCCCAGCCCGGCGGCCTTGTCCTTGCCCAATTCAAAGGCGTCCTGCAACCGGAATTTGTGATCGAGCGCCCGCTGATAGGAGGCTTGGATCACCGGGCCGTCGGCAATCGGATCGCTGTACGGAATCCCGATCTCGCATAAATCCGCACCCGCGGCGGCCAAACCGTCCAAAATGGTCCCGGTCGCCTCGATGCTCGGATCACCCGCCGTGATAAATGGCATCAATGCCTTTCGTTGTTCGGATTTCAAACGGCTAAAGAGGTCGTCGATGGCGGACATTTCGAGGCGTCAACGGGATGGATAGGAAAATGGAATGGCAGAGAGTGTGGAAAGGGTACTCAAAACAACGGGCGCGGTTTAGACCCCCGAGCCAATCCGACCGGCCGCCACTTCGGATTCGATCGCCGCAGCCAACATCAACATCTGCAGCAATTGGCCCAGAGAATGGGTGTCGATCACCGGCAGGCGGATCAGATTCTGCCGTACGCCTAATGTCTCAAGCTGTCGCCGGATCACGGGCAGCTCGTCGCGGTGCAACTGAGGCAGGGCCGACGAATCATCCAGACCGGTGACCGAACCGGTCGGCGCGATGGGAAGCGGATCGGTACGAATGGCGTCGACGACGACATGGTTGCAAACGATCGAATCACCCGTCCGATGCCCGTGTTCGAGTTGCCCCAGCAAGTCGCTCCGGGCAAAATCCGTTGCCAAATCAATGGGCTCTCGGTCCCCCCGACGTTCGCACCGGTGCAACGTTTGTCGCCACCGGTCCAGCCCAGCGAGACTGCGTGCCCACCAGGCAAACACCCGTGACGGCTCGATCGACGACGTCAAACCGTCCGGTCCGACCAGGCCGTTGGCGGCCAAAAAACGCAAGACGAGATTTGTCTCGAATGGGTCGCTGCGAAAGTTCGCGTTGACCGCCGCGGCCCCGACGAGCAGTTGGATGCAATCGAGTCCCAGAAATGCCGATGGCAGCAATCCCAACGGAGTGAACACACCCAACCCGCCGGTTAGGTTGCGCGACACTTGCAGCCGTTCGCCGCAGCCGGGGGAACACTTTAAAATCTCGGCGGCAAATCCGGCGTCTCCGATCGGCGTGACCAGCCGCGACCTCAGCGCCGAATCAAGCTCCTCGCCGGCGATCCTGTTTCGGTGCAGCAGATGCTGAAGCACCGGCCGATCATGGACCGGTTCCGCGTTACCGGCGGCGATCAACGCCCACCTGTTCTCCGCGGCGCTGTCGCCGTATCCGCCGACGGCCAGCCGGTTGAGCAACGATTGCAGCTGATCATTATCCAGCTCGTCGTCGACAAAGTAGATCCGTGGTTTGCTGCCGCGGGCCGCTCGATCGAGTTCATTGTGATACGGATCGCAGCACGCCTGGAATAACGCTTCGCCGCCGGCAACATCGCCGACGGATCCGACGACGACCAATGCGTCAATGAAATCGTGCGTCTGGTTGGCAATTCGAAAGACATGTCCCAGTTCACTCGCCTCGCGATACTTCTCATACGCCAACAACTGTTGTTCCGGCAACGAAAAGAACGTCTGCGTTTCTGGCAATCGCGGTGTCAGCGCTTCGGCGTCATCGAAATCGATGGCCTGCGAGTCGACAAACGTGTCGCGGACGCGTTGCAGTGCGGCGATCAACGGCCCAGATGGCGTTTCTTGGTCGGTTTCGAATCGCAGCAGCGGCATTGGCGGGAGGGTTTACAAAAGCAACAACAAAAAGAAAACGCCATCGAAGGTAAAGGCCTCCGATGGCGTGAATGTCGTTCTTTTGCACGATCAATGCAATGAGCGATCGATCAGAATTGCGCCAGCAACTCGTCGAGTGCACGCAATGACTCTTCGTCGTCGCTATCCGAACCCGAATCGGACGAGATGCCATTCAGGGCGGAAGCGGCTCGAAGCTGGTCAGCGGCGAGCAGATCCAAATCCGACGTCGCCGGTCGTGCCGCGGCGGAACTGGACGCTGAGATGTTTGCCGAGGACTCAGCCGAAGCGGCAAGTGTGGCACCGTCCCAATCGCCCGTCAAAGGCGTCCATCCGGCATCACCAGCGGGACCGAATGCGAACAGGTAATCGGACGCACCGGATCGGAACGTGTCGATCAAGTGGAAGATCGAATCATCGGGCTGATACAGACCAATTGTGTCGATCTTGTCGCCGTTCCAGTCACCCACCAAGGGCGTCCAGCCCACGTTGCCCGAGGCGCCGAAGGCCACATAGATATCCGATGCACCGCCGGCGAACGAGTTGGACAGATGGAAGAGCGACAAGTCGGGCTGATACAAACCGATCGTATCGGTTCCATCTCCGTTCCAGTCACCGGCCAGCGGAGTCCAGCCGGCGTCACCGGACGGTCCGAAGAAGGCGTAGATGTCGGACGAACCCGATCCGAAGGAATTCTTCAGGTGGAACAGAGAGATGTCGGGTTGATAAAGCCCGATCGTGTCAACGCCGTCCCCGTCCCAGTCGCCAGCCAGCGGGATCCATCCGGCATTCCCGGACGGGCCAAAGGCGAACAGTTGATCCGACGTACCTTGGCCCAGCGAGTTGACCAGGTGGAACATCGAGGTGGAGGGTTGATACAGACCCACGGTGTCGGTTCCATCGCCGTCCCAGTCGCCGGCCAGTGGAATCCACCCGGCGTCATTGTCCGGTCCGAAGAGGGTGTAGTCGACCGAAGCGCCCGTGGCCAATTCACTGTTCAGGTGGAACAGTGAAATATCGCCCTGGTACAAGCCGACCGTGTCCATCTTGACCAGATCGTTCGCGGAAACGATGACGCCCGCGTCGATGTTGATCAGGTTGGTTTCGCTGCTAAAGTCCAGCACTGCCGTGGCACCCGTATTCGGGTCGATGTCGCTATCGATCGAAACGTCGCCGCCGGCCATCAAGGGGGAGAATTGGTCAAGGGAATCCAGCCCGTCGATGCGTACCCGGTAATCACCGCCGCTCAGGTTGTAGAAGGAGTAATGCCCATTGGCATCAACTTCCATCGACGCGACTTCGGTGTCACCATCGAGCAGCACAGCCGTTACGCCGGTCAGTGCGACATCGCCGTCTTCACGCACCCCATCGCCATCGACATCGACGAACACGCGGCCGGAGACACTTTGCTTGCTCGGATCAGGGAAGTCCGCCGAAACAACGTTGGATTGGGTGAAGGATGTTTGGAACGACTCATCAAACGCACTGCCCGAGACGTTACCGCTGACGTCCACCGACAACGTGCCGCTCAATTCGCCGCTGCCGAAGTCCAACGCGGAGTTCAAAATCGCGTTGAATTCTGCGTTCGTCACCGTAATGCCGCCCACGGTTGCCGAGAACGTTCCATTGATGTGATTGGGTGAGATGCTGTTGATCTGCAGCGTCATCGGGTTCGAATCGGATACGACTTCGATGTCGCCCGATTCCGCCGACGCTTCGAAGGTGCCGTTAACGTTTTGGCCATTGACCTGTCCATCCAAGCCACCGTTGCTGGTGATGGTGACGTTGGTCAGGCTGATGTCGCTGGCGTCATCCAGTTTCGGATCCAGAATGGTGACATCGAATCGCAGCACCACGTCACCGTCGACTTCCAGTCCGTTGGAAAGATCCGAGAACGGGATCGTGACATCGATGGGGATCAATCCGCTGCGGGCGTTATAGTCCACCGCGGCACGAACGCCGGCATCGATATTGAGCAGGTTGGTGTTGCTGGAAAAGTCCAGCGATGCGGTCGTCCCGGTCGTGGGATCGATGTTGCTATCCAGCGTGCCGTCGGCGCCGACCATCACCGGCGAAAATTCTTGCTCGGCTCCCAAGCCGTCGATGCGGATTTTGAAATCACCGCTGCCGAGGTTGTAGAACGAATAGAATCCGTCGGCATCGACGTTGACCGAGTCGATTTCCGTGTTACCGTCGAGCAACACCGCCGTCACATCGTCGACGGCGAGGTCGGTTTCGCTGCGGACTCCATCACCGTCGGCATCCAGGAAGACACGGCCCGAAACACTCTTCAGACTCGGGTCGGGGAAATCCGCCGTCACGACGTTGGATTGTGAAATCGTGACTTCAAAGCTCTCGTCGATCGCGCTGCCGGACACGTTACCGGAAAGGTTGATGTCCAAGGTGCCGTTGAGCCCACCGCTGCTCAGGTCCAGATCCGAATCTAAAATCGCCTGGATGATACCGGCCTGCCAAGCTTCGCTTCCGATCGTCGCGTCGATGGAACCACCGAGATGGTCAGGAGCCACGCTGTTGATTTGCAGAATCGAGGCGCCGCCACTGGCAAGGATTTCCAAGGCGTCGTTGTTAGCCGAGGCGGAGTAACTTCCTGAAACGTTTTCGTTGTTGACTTGCCCGCTCAGCTGAGCGTTGCTGGTCACTTCGAAGTTCGTCAGATTCACATCATCTGGAGAATCCAGATGCGGATCAAGCACGACGGCGTTGAACTTGATCACCGCGTCGCCATCGATGTTCAGCCCGTTGGAGCTATCCTGGATCGGGATCGTGGCGTTGACCGGGATCAAGCCCGCCGCCAACAGGTTTCGCTTTTCAAGACTTTCTATCCGGTTGAATCTACGTTTCATTTTTGGGTTCCTCGGTGCTTTTCATCGTGGGGGGAGGTGGCGATCGGAGAGCGACGCGGAAAGACGGAGTCAGTCGCCGTGCGCTGGTCGATTGCCGACAGTCGCCGACTCCATCAACGGAGCCGGTCTTGAAGGATTTGGATGATTCAGCAATTGGCTGCTTCAGCCGACCGAGGCCCGAACGCAAGTGATGTGCCAGAAGAGGGACTTGGGCTTCGCGTCCGCCGCGGAACACCCGCGGGGTGCCGTCCGCGGATGTCCGGAATATCACGGTAAAACCAGCTGTGCCGGCAACGTTTTCGGTTCTCAGAAAATTCTTCCGGTCAGAAAATTGCATGGTCAGAAAAATCATTCATGCGACTGACCCGATCCCCGACGGAAGTGTTGCAATGGCCGATTCTGGATCAACGTGTTTCGTCGCTGACCGCCCTGAAGTCGTTCCAGCCGGGTATCGGATTCCCTTTCGAAGAAGCGATCGACAGTGCATGGATTGATGCCTGGCCCACTTTGGAGGACGCCCCGTCTGGGCTAACATTCTCCTTATTCGCTGCCGAGAATCGCCGGCAGGTTGGCAACCCAGCCCCTTTAGATCCACGCCTTATCGACTCCAGAACCATGACCGAAGTCCGCCGAAAACCCGTCGTTTTGATTGTTCGTGATGGATGGGGCGAGAACCCGTACCCCGAGTGGGACAAGGCCAATGCCGTCGTTCAGGGTAAAATTCCTGTCTCCGACGCGCTGATGGAAACCTATCCCAACGTGTTGATCAAGACATCCGGCGAAGACGTCGGGCTGCCCGCCGGCGTGATGGGCAACAGCGAAGTCGGCCACCAAAACATCGGTGCCGGACGGATCGTGGATCAAGAAGTGATGCGAATCACCCGTTCGATCCGCGAAGGCGAATTCTTCAAGAACGACGTGCTGCTGGGGACGCTCGAGCACATCCGCAAGACCGGCGGCAAACTGCACATTTTGGGGCTGATGTCCGACGGTCGCGTCCACAGCGATTTGGATCACGCACTGGCCGTCGTCGACTTGTACAAAGACAGCGGGCTGCCGGCGGACCGGTTGGTCGTGCATGCGATCACCGACGGTCGCGACACCTCGCCCAACGGTGGCTTGGGCTACGTGCAAAAAGTCCAAGACAAACTCGATGCCGCCGGTGTGGGCCGAGTCGGAACCGTCGTCGGCCGCTTCTATGCAATGGACCGCGACCTGCGATGGGATCGCGTCCAAAAAGCCTACGATGCCTTGACCAAGGGGGCTCAGCGCACCGCCACGTCAGCGGCAGAGGCGATTCAGGCGTACTACGACAACCCCACCGAATCGAGTCGCAGCGGGGATGAGTTCATCGAAGCGACGTCGATCGTGCCCGATGGCGGTTCGGCCGCGACCATCGGCGACGGTGATGCGGTGGTGTTCATCAACTATCGCGGTGACCGAACCCGTGAAATCACCAAAGCGTTTGTGTACGACGAGCAACAATGGGCGGACATTCCCGGCGGCGGTTTTGATCGCGGTGCCAAGATCAACGATCTGTACTACGCCACCATGACGGGGTACGAAACCGGATTGCCCGTCGAAGTCATTTTCGAAAAGCCTCCCAAGATGCCCAACATCCTTGGCCAGTACGTCAGCGAGAAAGGGCTCAATCAGTTCCGCTGTGCCGAGACGGAAAAGTACCCCCACGTCACGTTCTTCTTCAACGATTACCGCGACACCCCGTTCCCCGGCCAAAACCAGGAAATGGCTCAATCGCCTCGCGACGTCTCGACCTATGACCAGAAACCCGAGATGTCGGCGGCGGAGGTCACCCAATACGTACTCGATGAAATCAAGTCCGGCCGCAGTGAACTGATCATCGTCAATTTTGCCAACGGTGACATGGTCGGTCACACCGGAGTCTTAGCCGC
>NZ_JBFHKV010000111.1:0-12630 GCF_041595215.1 Stieleria sp.
GCAGCGGCAACGATTAAACGTATTCCCGTGAGACGTCCACTACGCTGGGCACCGAGAGTTCATCATGGCATCTGAAACGACACTTGATTTTGATCAACTGCTGGCCCCGATTTCGGACGAATCTCCGAGCGGGCAGTATCTGCGTCGCAGCGATTTCGAGCGGTTCCAGCGCGCCAAGGACGCACGCGCCGAGGCGGTCAATGCGGAACGCAAGATTCGTGAATTCGCGATGTACGACGAGGACGAACTGGCGGCGTTGAGCGATCAGGGACAGGGCGTCGAAGTGCCCAGCTCGCCGGACTGGCGATCCGTGCTGGACCAATGCGTCGACATCATCGCGCATCATTCCAAAGACCTGTGGGTGGCGTCCTGGTTGGTCGAAGCCAACACGCGACGCAACGGTTACGCCGGCGCACGCGACGCCTTTCGATTGATCAGCAAAATTTGCGAGACGTATTGGGACGGGATTTATCCGCCACACGACGAAGAGGACGGGTATCTGGACACCGTTTCGCAGCTGGCCAGTTTGAACGGCGTGGAAGGACCGGGGACATTGATCGCCCCGCTGGAGGAAATTCCGTTGCTGCCCGAGTACGGCGCGCTGACGTACGCGGCCTACCGCGAGGCGACCGTCGGGGGCGGTGGCGGCGAAGTCACCGAGAATGACTTCGACAATGCGGTCCGCCAGATCGATTTGGATCAATTGCGGCAACAAGAGGAAGACCTTGCCGAGGCGATCGAGGCTTACAAAGAAATGACCGCGGTGCTGGAATCCAAGTGCCGCGTCGAGGGCGAAGAGGACCACACGCCGCCGAGCAGTCAGATCCGACGGACACTGGAAACGATTCAGCAGGCGTTCTCAAACTTGACGCGAAACCTGTTGTCCAGCAACGGTGACGCAGAACCCGAAGGCGACGGGGAGACCGCGGCGACAGGATTGACGCCCAACGCGGGGCCCAAGGTCGATCTGGCACAGGCCCAGGTCAACAATCGCGAAGACGCGTTTCGGATGTTGATGAAGGCCAGCGAATTCTTTCGCAAGACCGAGCCGCATTCGCCGGTCAGTTACATGTTGCAACAGACCGTCGAATTCGGACGCATGGACCTGCCGACCTTGCTGCAAAAATTAATACAAGACTCAAGCGTGCTGAAGAACTTGTCCGAACGCACCGGGATTCCGGTCAAGGAGGATGAGTACGAGGATGATTGAGACACATTTTCACTAGTTTCTTGTCGCTCGGCCGCCCCGCAAAGCTTGCTTGGGGGGGGCCGGTGACTTAAAACCGAATGGTAGAGGGGCTCGTGTTCGAGCTCGCAAATCGCGCGTCTGGAGATAATGAGATGGCCGAAAGCCAACAACAAAAGTTGAACCGTGTCCGAAAGCCTCGCGTTCACATCACCTATGAGGTGGAAACCGAAGGGGCACAGGTCGTCAAAGAGCTGCCTTTTGTGGTCGGCGTGATGGGCGATTTCTCGGGGGACCCGACGAGCAAGTTGAAACCGTTGAAGGATCGAAAGTTTATCCAAATCGACCGCGACAACTTCAACGATGTGTTGCAACGCATGACACCGGGATTGAACATGCGTGTCGAAAACACGCTGGCCGGTGACGGCAGCGAAATGTCGGTCAACTTGGACTTCAAATCGATGGACGACTTCGAACCGGCGAACATCGTCGACAAGGTCGATCCGCTGAAGAAGTTGATGGCCACGCGAAACAAGCTGCGTGATCTGGCCACCAAAATCGATCGGAGCGACGATCTGGAAAACGTGCTGGAACAAGTGCTCAAAAACAGCGACCAGCTCAAGCAGCTTTCCGGAGAGCTTGGCATGGACAACGACGAGCCGGCAGCGGAATAACCCCCGCCCCCGTTCGTCCTTCAAACTATTCTGAATCAATCCCCCGATGTGAGGAGTCAACTTGCCATGAGTACCGGTGAGACCGAAGGCCAAGCTGAACAGCAGTCAACGACCGAGACCGAAGAAAGTGTCAGTCTACTGGAAACCGCGATCGCGGCGACCAAAAAGACCGAACGCTCTCGTGCCGAAGAGCTGATCAAAACGCTGACCGAAGAAGCCCTGAAGGGGACCGTCACGTTTGACAAGGATGTCATGCGATCGATCAATGCCGCCATCGCCGGCATCGATGCCAAAATGAGCACCCAGCTCGCCGCGATCATGCATCACGAGAAATTCCAAAAACTGGAAGGCTCGTGGCGCGGACTGCATCACCTGGTCCAAAACAGCGAGACCGGTGACTCCTTGAAAATCCGCGTGCTCAATTGTGGCAAACGCGAGTTGTTCAAGGACATGGACCGAGCCGTCGAGTTCGACCAGAGCCAGTTGTTCAAGAAACTCTACGAAGACGAATTCGGCACTCCCGGTGGCGCCCCCTACGGCGCGCTGATCGGCGATTACGAGTTCACCAACCATCCCGAAGACGTCGATCTGCTGACCAGCGTCAGCGGTGTCGCCGCCTCGGCGTTCTGTCCCTTCATCTCCGCCACCGCGCCGCAACTGTTCGGCTTCGACGAGTGGACCGAACTTTCCAAACCGCGTGACTTGGCCCGCATCTTTGATTCGGCCGAATACACCAAGTGGAAAAGCTTCCGCGAGAGCGAAGACAGTCGGTTCTGTGTGTTGACGATGCCGCGCACCCTGGCCCGATTGCCCTACGGTGCCAACACCAAGACCATCGACGAATTCGCCTACGAAGAAGTCCCGGTGGGGAAAAAGGGCGAATCCATCCACGTCGCGCACGACGAATTCTGTTGGATGAACACGGCCTACGTGATGGGCACGAAATTGACCGACGCGTTCGCCAAGACCGGTTTCTGCACCACAATTCGCGGTGTCGAAAACGGCGGCAAGGTCGAAGGCCTGCCCTCGTATATCTTCAAAGCCGATGACGGCGACATGGACTTGAAATGTCCGACCGAAATCGCCATCACCGATCGCCGTGAAAAAGAACTCAGCGATCTCGGGTTCCTGCCCCTGTGCCACTTCAAGAACACCGACTACTCGGTCTTCTTTGGCGCCCAAACGACCCAGAAACCCAAGCTCTACGATCGCCCCGAAGCGACCGCCAACGCGGCGATCAGCGCTCGGTTGCCGTACATCATGGCCACCAGCCGCTTCTCGCACTACTTGAAGGTCCTCGGACGCGACAAGATCGGCTCCTTCATGGAAGCCAGCGATTGCGAAGCGTGGCTGGATCGCTGGATCCACAACTACGTGACCAGCGACCCCAATCCGCCGTCGGACGTGCGGGCCCGTTATCCGCTGGCCGAAGCACGCGTCGAGGTCAAGGAGATCCCCGGCAAACCGGGCTCCTACAACGCCGTGGCGTGGATGAGACCCTGGCTGCAAATGGAAGAGTTGACGACCAGCATGCGAATGGTCGCCAGCATTCCCAAGCTCGGCTGATCCGGAACCAGAGTTATCGAAGTGCCCGTCGCCGATGGCGCGGGCAAAAGCCGTTGGTGTCTAGGCTTAAGCCGATCCCTCTGCACCAACGCTGCGAAGCATTTATTTCCCGCGTTTTACGAGAAGTTAGCGGCAGGGCGCAAGCCCTCCGGTTCCTCATCGTTCCCGAAACACCGGAGGGCTCGCGCCCTACCGCTAAAAAATGCTTCACAGCGTTGCCTCTGCACCCTGGATTGCCTGAAGGCTGCACGCCAACCATTGCCAAGAGCAAGCCACGATGTCGCCTGCCGAGTTCCACTCCGATGGATCGTTTCACACCGAAGTACTCGCGGAGTCTCTGCTTCAGCGAGTCCTGTCGGCTGTCGCAGTGGACAGTCACGACGACCGCACGGCGCCGACGTCGCCATCCGCTTCGACGCCTCTGGCCAAGTTTCTTGCCGCTGACGGTGTCGAAGAGTCGCTGGAATGCTGGTTCGGCAAAAGCTGGAGCCAAGATCGGCGGCTGCGAGACAAGGAATCGGTGCTCGCCCGCCTGGCCGCCGACATCGCCGAGATCGATCGGTTGCTCAACGACCAGATCAACGCGATTTTGCATCACCCCAAGTTCCAGCGTTTGGAATCCTCCTGGCGCGGGCTCGCGTTTCTGGTCCGGCGGGCGGACATCGAAAGCGATCCGATGATCAAGGTCCGCGTGTTGTCGGCACGCTGGAAAGAACTCGAAAAAGACTTTGAACGCAACGTCGAATTCGATCAGAGCGCGCTGTTCAAAAAGGTCTACGAGGAAGAACTGGGGATGCCCGGCGGGGAACCGTTCGGCGTGCTGATCGGAGACTACGACATCCATCCCCGCGTGTCGGCAGAACACCCGACCGATGACCTGTCGATCCTGAGAGCGTTGTCGGGTGTGGCGGCCAGCTCGTTTTGCCCGGTGCTGTTGGCGGCCAGTCCAGAGCTGCTGGACCTGGAGAGTTTTTCGGAGCTGCAGGTGACGCGCGACCATGAGGCCCGTCTGTCGCGAACGGATTATCTGAAATGGAACGCGCTGCGTGACGATGAAGACGCCCGATTCGTCGGCGTCGTGCTGCCGCGAATCCTGATGCGCGGGCCCTACGAAGACGACGGCAGCCGGATCGATCGATTTGTCTTCCGCGAAGACGTCTTCAGCCCCGACGGAAAAAGTTATTTGTGGGGCAACCCCGGCTATGCCTACGCCGCCGTCTTGATGCGTTCGTTTGCGACCAGCGGTTGGCTGGCCGACATCCGCGGACTCCGCCAAGACGTCGAAGGCGGCGGACTGGTCTCCGATCTGCCCGCGCTGAGTTTTCCCACCGACGCACCCGGTGTGGTCCCGCGACCGATGACCGAAATCGCGGTCACCGATTCCCTGGAACGACAACTCAGCGATTTGGGGCTGCTGCCGATCTGCGATTGCAAAGACACGCCGATGGCGGTGTTCGCCAGCGGACAATCGCTTCAACGCCCCAAGAAGTACGACACCGCCGACGCCAACACCAACGCAAAAATCAGCGCGATGCTGCCTTACATGTTGACGGTTTCCCGGTTCGCCCACTACATCAAAGTGATCGGCAGAACCAAAATGGGCTCGTTTACCACGGCCGAGGAATTGCAACGCTTGCTGCACGACTGGATCATCGAGTACGTCACCGCCGACCGGGAAGCCAGCGCCGACGTGAAAAGCCGCAAACCACTTCGCGAAGCCAGCATCACCGTTCAACCCGACCCCGGTAAGCCGGGATCGTTTTACTGTATCATGCGGTTGGCGCCGCATTACGAACTCGACGAAATGGTCGGAAGCGTTCGCCTGCAGACCCGGATCGGACGCTCGTAGGATCCGGCGGATACCCATCAATCCCTTTCATTCACTCCAACGCGCGTTCAACCGTCTAACCGAGGCATTCAACGATGACAAACACTCCGATGGAGCTGTACGAAGCGGGACGGCTGGACGAAGCGGTGGACGCGTCTCTGGCGGCGGTCAAAGCCAAACCGGCCGACGTCGGATTGCGTTTTCAACTCGCCGAACTCTCCTGCATCGCCGGCAACTTTGAGCGTGCCGACAAACAACTCGACACCGTCACCAACCAAGACCCGCAAGCGGCCATCGGTGCGGCGCTGTTGCGACAATTGGTGCGAGCAGAACTGGCCCGGCGAGAAAGTTTTTTCAAAGGCCGGGTGCCGGAATTTTTGGGTGAGCCGTCGGACAAACTCAAAGCACACCTTCAGGCGTTGACCCTGTATCGATCCGGCGACGTCTCCGCTGCCGCGGCGGCCCTGGAGCCGATGGCCGAAACCGCCAACCTGAATCAGCCGATTGAAGTCGACGGCAACGAAGTCGACGAGATCCGCGACTTGGACGACCTGTTGTCGCCGGTCTTGGAAGTGCACACGACGACCGGAAAGTATTTTTGGGTCGACTGGAACCAGATCCTGGAGATGGAAATCCATCCGCCCAAGCGTCCCTTTGACCTGCTCTGGCGGCAAGCGTCTCTGTCGATCGAATCCGGCCCCGATGGCGAAGTGTACCTGCCGGCAATCTACTTGGAGCCGGCAGAAGACGGCCCGACCGACGCCAATCTGCAACTCGGACGCGGCACCGATTGGGTCGATTCGGGCCAGGGAATCATTCGCGGCCGCGGCCAAAAAATGCTGCTCGCGGGCGACCAAGATTTGCCGATCATGGAACTGCAAACGATTCGGCGTGGTGAGTAAATGTCTCGCGTTCCCAACGACCGCCCCCTGATCCCCAGCGTGCTCGATCGGCTAATCGACTTGGACCCTCACAATCGGACCGAAGCGCCGCTGAACCGGACCCAGGTGCTACAGCAGATGAAAGAAAGCGTGGGTCGCGACCTGCAAGCACTGCTCAACACCCGCTGTCGCGCCACCAGTTGGCCGGACGATCTGAAAGAGCTGGACCGCTCGTTGTTCGCCTACGGCATTCCCGATTGCGTGGGCATCAACACGGGCTCTCGCGAACAACAGGAAATGCTGCGTCGGATGATGCTGCGTTCGATCGAAGCCTTTGAGCCGCGATTGATCAACGTGCACGTCCGACTGGCCGACACCAGCGATCCGACCGATCGGGCACTCCGCTTTCGTATCGACGGAATGTTGAAGGTCGACCCCGCGCCCGAGCCGGTGATTTACGACAGCAAGTTGGACGCGACCAGCGGAGACTTTTTAGTGCGTGGAGTTCGCCGATGACGGATCGATTGCTGCCCTACTACAACCAGGAACTTCAATACCTCCGCCGCTTCGGTTCGGAGTTTGCGCAGGAGCATCCCAAGATCGCCGCGCGGCTGCGGTTGGGCGATGATTTGAGCGAAGATCCGCACGTGTCGCGGATCATCGAGTCGTTCGCGCTGCTTTCGGCCCGCACCCGACTGAAGCTGGACGATGATTTTCCCGAAATCACGCACGCGATGTTGGGCGTGCTCTACCCGCACTATCTCGCCCCGATCCCGTCGACGGCGGTGGTCGAGTTCGCGCTCGATCCACGGCAAGCGGAATTGGTCGGCGGCTACAAGATCGCGGCCGGCGAAGGCGTGGAAACCGAGTCGACCGAAGACGGAGCCTGCCAATATCGAACCGTCTATCCGGTCAAACTGTTTCCCTACAAGGTCGCCGCGGCAGGGTACAAGGGCCAGCCCTTTCAATGTCCCCCTTCGCCGCTGTTGCCCAAGGCCGAATCGGTCTTGCATGTGGAATTACGAAGCTTTCGCGAAGCCATCACCTTCGAAACGATGGAGATGACGTCGCTGCGGTTTTTCATCCGCGGGATCTCGCATGCCGCGATGGACTTTTACGAATTGATTCAGAACGACTCGATCGAAGTCTTGCTGGCGCGTTCTCCCACCGATCCGAAACCGATTCGATTGTCGGCCGGTGCAATCCATCCGATCGGGTTCGAGGCCGACGAGTGTATCTTTCCTTCGCAACCGCGAACGTTCAGCGGATACCGATTGTTGTCGGAATACTTTGCGGCGCCCGAGAAATTCATGTTCTTCGACGTCAAAGGGATTTCACAGGAATCGCTCAAAGGATTCGGCGGCTCGCTGCACCTGTACGTCTTGATGAAACGCCATGTCGGCGCGGTGGAGCAATTTGTCGAACCGGAAACGATTCGCATCGGTTGCACGCCGATGGTCAATCTGTTTGAGCAGCGATGTGAACCGATCCGGGTCAGCTACACGATGCCGGAATACCGAGTGATTCCCGATGCCCGCCAGCCCAGGGCCTTTGAAGTTCACAGTCTTTCAAGCGTGACGGCGATCGATTCGGAACGCGACGAAAAGGTTTATCACCCGTTTTATTCGGTCCGGCACGCCGGCGAGGAACGGCTGCGGCGGGGGTTTTATCATTTGCATCGGCGTCGATCGGGACAAAGCGGCGGGGCCAAGGATCTGGCGACCGAGGTCTATTTGTCATTGGTCGATTTAGATTTCCAGCCCGACCAGAGTGACGGAACCGTGCTCGATGTGCGGGCGCTTTGCACGAGCCGAAATCTGCCCCAGCGATTGGAGTTTGGCGGCGGCCGCCCCAAGCTGCAGCTGGTTCACGGCGGACCGCTGGAAGCCCCCAAGTGCGTCACCCAACCGCGGGTGACACTGCGACCGCCGCTGGAAAAAGGCACGTACTGGCGGATGATCAGCCATCTGTCGCTCGGTCACGTGTCGCTGTTCGACGCCGACGAAGGGGCCACGGCGCTGCGAGAAATCCTGGGGCTGTACGATTTCATTGGCAAAGGAGACTCACAGCAACGCATCGATTCGATCCGTTCGGTCAAGTGCCGGCCCGGTGTCGCGCGGTGCCAAAACCCGTCCGGCGGATCAACACTGTGTCGCGGTCTGGATCTGGACATCTTGATCGACGAAGAACGTTTAAGCAGCGGCGGTGCCTATCTACTCGGCATGGTGCTGGAACGATTCCTGTCCCTGTACGCTTCCATCAATTCCTTTACCCGAACCTCGTTGCGAAGTAGCCTCCGAGAACAAGAGGTTGCCCGATGGCCGGCGCGATCCGGAAGACAGACGTTTCTGTAAGCAAGCGGCTCGTCGACGAGCCGTATCAATTCAGTTTCTTTCAAGCCGTTCGGCTGCTGCTCTCCGGTGCGCTGGCGGAGATGGATCGCGATCTGGCGCTGGGGTCCAAGGCCCGTCGCGGGCGTCTGGGAACGGTCAGCAACATTTCCGAAGAAGGCGTCCGCTTTCGATCCGAAGTCTCGCTGAGTTTCTCGCCCAGCGAGATCGTGTCGCTGCAGCCGAGACAGAGAAAACGCGACGAGGACGACGACTCGGACAATCAGCCTTGGGAATTGGAGATTGCGTTTTGGGGCTTGATCGGTCCGGCCGGAGCGTTGCCGAATCATTACACCCAGCTGGTGATCGACCGCGTGCACAACAAAGACGTTGCGATGCGGGACTTCTTGGACATCTTCTCCCATCGCCAGCTGTCGTTTTTTTATCGGGCCTGGGAAAAGTACTTCTTGCCGGGGGGTTACGAAAACGCGATCAACGACCGACGCCCCGAAAACGATCTCGTTCGCGAAGCGCTGCTCGCGATCGTCGGCCGCGGCACCAAGCGCGTCCGCAATCGCTTGGAATCGGCCGATGACGCCTGTGTTTATTACGGCGGCCAATTTGTCGATCGTCCGACCGCCGAATCCCTCCGCGCGATGGTGTCGGATTACTTGCAATTGCCGGCCAAAGTGTTGTCGCTGTTCGGCCAATGGCTGGTGTTGCCGATCGCCGAACGGTCGCGTTTGGGGCGTGTCGATGGCCATTGCCGGATGGGAGTCGACACGATCATGGGAGACCGGACGTGGGACCCCAGCTCCAAATTCCGAATCCAAATCGGGCCGGTGACCTGGCAACAATTCGAAAGCTTGATGCCCACCGGCGAAACCTTGGTGCGGATCTGCCAATTCATCCGCAGCTACGTCGGGTTGGAATTTGATTTCGACCTGCAAGTCATCCTGTTGGCCGACGAAATCCCGGTCTGTGAATTGCCCTCGGAATCGTCCTTCACCGGCCCCGGCGAATCGACCAAGGTCAAACCGCATTTGGGATGGAACACTTGGCTGTGCAGTAAACCGCCCACGCGCGACAGCGACGACGCGGTTTTTCACCACGACGGTGCGCCAACACGGTAGAACATAGATGTCCTCTTCTCTGACCTTCGACGCTTGACCGAACCATGGCACAAATCAATCTCAAAGAACTCGTCGGAAAACTCAACGACACTTGCCGTGGCGCTCTGGAAGCGGCGGCGGGGCTGTGTCTGTCCCGAACCAATTACAACATCGAGATCGAGCACTGGTTGCTGAAGTTGTTGGAGAACGACCAGTCCGACCTGACGATCGCCTGCAAAGCATCGGGCGTGGACGTCTCTCATTTGATGTCCGATTTGAACAAAGCGATCGACAAATTCAAAACCGGCAACGGCCGACCGCCCGCACTCTCGCCCAACGTGGTGGACCTGGTTCGCGAATCCTGGCTGTTCGCATCGGTCGATCACGGCGTCGCCAAAGTCCGCTCCGGTCACCTGTTGGTCGCCTTGTTGACGTCCTCGACGCTGCGACCGCTCGCCCGCGACGCCTCCGATCAGTTCGACGAAATCAACGGCGACGCCATCATTCAAGATTTCGGAGTCCTGCTCGCCGACAGCGAAGAGTCGCAGATCCCGATGGCGGTCGGGAGCGGCGCGGCGCGGCCGAGCGGAGACCCGACCAAGCCGACGACCGGACCGACCAAAACACCGTCACTGGATCAATTCACCATCGATTTGACCAGTCGCGCCGAAGCCGGACAGATCGACCCGGTGCTCGGTCGCGATCCCGAAATTCGCCAGATCATCGACATCCTGACCCGCCGACGTCAAAACAATCCGATCCTGACCGGTGAAGCCGGGGTGGGGAAAACCGCTGTGGTGGAAGGCTTCGCGCTCCGCGTCGCTGCCGGTGATGTCCCCGAAGCGATCCGCAACGTTCGCATTCGAACCTTGGACCTGGGGCTGCTGCAAGCCGGTGCGGGCATGAAGGGCGAATTCGAGAATCGGCTCCGCGGGGTGATCGACGAGGTCAAGGGATCGCCCACGCCGATCATCTTGTTCATCGACGAAGCCCACACGATGATCGGTGCGGGCGGCCAAGCTGGACAAGGCGACGCCGCCAACTTGCTCAAACCCGCCCTCGCCCGCGGCGAACTGCGGACCGTCGCCGCAACGACCTGGGCGGAGTACAAGAAATACTTCGAAAAGGACGCCGCACTGGCCAGACGGTTCCAAGTGGTCAAAGTCGACGAACCCGATGAACCGACGGCCGTCGAGATGATGCGGGGCTTGGTCGACACACTAGAAAACCACCACCACGTCCGCATCATGAACGATGCCGTCGTCGAAGCGGTCAAGCTGTCCAATCGTTACATCACCGGCCGACAACTGCCCGACAAATCGGTCAGCTTGCTCGATACCGCGTGCGCGCGGATTCAGCTGAGCCAATCGTCGACACCGCCGGCGATCGAAGATGCGACCCGCCGCCGCGCTCAACTGGACGTTTCGTTACGCATCCTCCGCCGCGAAGAACAAACCGGCATGGACCACTCCGAAGCCATCGCGGCCGCCGAGGAGGCAAAGGTTGCGGTCGAGCAACGGCTCGAAACACTCAACGAACAATGGGAAACGGAAAAAGAGATCCTGGCGAAAATCATCGACCTTCGCAAACGGCTCGACAAAGACTCGCCCGAGCACTGGAAAGCGGAGCAGAAAGAGTCGGGAGAACAAGACGCAGCCAAAGACAAACCCGGCGACGCAAAGGCTGAAAAATCGGCCGCCAAGGGTTCCGAAGCCAAAGATGCTGCGAAGTCTGCGGACAAGGACGCTGAAGGATCTGCAGAGGAAGCCGCACCGCCGACCGAAGAGCAACTGCAAGCCTGGCGAAAGGAATTGGTCGGTTTGGAAAAGCAACTCAAAAAGGTCCAAGGCGAAACGCCACTGCTGTTCCCCTGCGTCGATTCCAGTGCGATCGCCGAAACCGTTGCCGCCTGGACCGGCATCCCGGTCGGACGAATGGTCAGCAACGAAATCAACACCGTGTTGAACCTGAAACAATTGATGGAGGAATCGATCGTCGGCCAGTCCCACGCGCTCGATCGGATCGCGCAAAGCATTCGAACCAGCCGCGCCCAATTGCGCGATCCGCGGATGCCGATCGGCGTGTTCTTGTTGGCCGGTACCAGCGGCGTCGGCAAGACCGAAACCGCGATCACGCTGGCCAATCTGCTCTACGGTGGCGAGCAGAACATGACCACGATCAACATGTCAGAATTCAAGGAAGAGCACAAAGTCTCGCTGTTGATGGGATCGCCTCCCGGCTACGTCGGCTATGGCGAAGGAGGCGTGTTGACCGAAGCCGTCCGTCGTAAACCGTACTCGGTCGTGCTGCTGGACGAAGTCGAAAAAGCACACCCCGGCGTCCAGGACATCTTTTATCAAGTCTTCGACAAGGGCAACATGAAAGACGGCGAAGGCCGCGATATCGATTTCAAGAACACGGTGATTATCATGACCACCAACGCGGGAACGGATCTGATCAAGAGCCTCTGCGCCGATGACGAAACGATGCCCGATCCCGATGGTTTTCTGGAAGCCGTCTTCCCCGAACTGCTCAAGACGTTCAAGCCCGCGTTCTTGGGTCGAACGAGCGTGATCCCGTTTTACCCGCTCAGCGACGACGTGATGAGCAAAATCGTTCGGCTGAAACTCGGCAAGGTGCAGCGTCGTGTGGCGGACAGCTACGGCGCCAAGTTCACGTACAGCGATGACGTCGTCGACGGGATTCGTGCGCGATGCACGGAAGTCGACACGGGGGCTCGAAATGTCGACCACATTCTGAACAAGTCGCTGCTGCCCGAATTGTCATCCCAAGTGCTGTCCAGCCTGGCCACTAACGCATCGATCACCGAAATCGCCATCGACATGAAAGACGACGAGTTCGTCTACACCGTCCACAGCGAAGACCCGGTCGCCGGTTAAAAGCAGCACGTCCTACGACTCCCCATCATCCCGTCATGAAGACGCCCCGTCCGAACGACAGGGGATTGAGCAACGTTGATGTCCAGCCTTCAGGCGCATCCCGCTCGCTGCGAAGCAGCGAAATGGGCGGCTAAAGCCTGCACACCAGCAACC
>NZ_JBFHKV010000112.1:0-12621 GCF_041595215.1 Stieleria sp.
ACCGTCCAGATTTGGATTTAGGGTTACGTTTATCGAACGAAAAAGGGATCACCACTGAGCCCACGGATAGCAGCGCGAACCCACGGATTTTTTTCACCGTGTCATCCGTGGGTTCGCGCTGCCATCGGTGGGTGTTCTTTTTGGCAGTAAGCCCGGCAAAACGGCTGAGTGCTTCGTCCGAATTGAAGCTTCTGAGGAAAGACTAAGGCGCGACGGGACCGAGCGTGGCAGGTTGAGGTGCCGGCCAGAGCAGCACTTTTCCGTCTCTGGCGGCGGTCATGATGAGACTTCCGTCGGCGTCGCAATCAATCGCCGTGACGCCCTGGGTGTGGCGGCGCAGGGCCAGTACTTCGCGACCGAAGATCAAGTCGGAATCGGCCGACAAGTCGTCCTCCAGAACTTCCAACCGCGGATCCCACACCCGCGCAGACTTGTCGCGCGACGCCGTGAGCACGCGCACCTGGCCGGAATCATCGTTCAACACCGCAATCGATTCGATCCGATCGGCGTGTCCACGCATCACCCGCGGCTTGACGTCGGCGTCTGCGTTCGAATCAATCAACCACGCCGTTTTATCCGACGCGCCGACCGCCACGTAACGACCGTCGGTCGAGAACGCGATACAGGTCGGCGCGAGACCGTGGGGCAGTTTCCAGCGGAATGTCGCCGCGGAACCGTCAATGAGGTGTCGTTCGATCGAACCATCGGAACCAGCCAGCAGCAACCGCCCGCCATCGGGCGAAAACCGCAGATGTTTGATTTCGGTTCCTTCGATTGCGAACTCGCGTTCCAAGCGGAAACCCGATTGGCGATCCTTCCAAATCCAAAGGCGTGCTGCCGCGCCGGCGCCGCAGGTTGCGATTCGATAACCGTGTTCGTCCACGTGGCTTGAAATATCCAGCCCCGTCATCGCACCGGCGTGGGGGTTTTCAAGCTTGTCGATCGCCGCTCCGGAATCGGTCTGCCACAGACGCACGCTTCGACTGGCCGTCGCGGCAATCTTACCATCGGGAGAGAAACACGCGTCGATCACCGAGGCGTGGGGACGATAACTTTTCACGTGAGCCATCGCGTTGATCGACCAACGAAAGGCGGCTTCCCCATTGAGCGTGATCAACTGGTCGGTGCCCGACAACAACCCCGTCTCCGGCGCTCCGATCGTGGCCGGTAAATCGAAGGCCTTGCTTTGTCGGCTGGCCAGATCGATCAACACCACCCGACCGCCGCGTCCCTGTTTGGTCTGACGACAGAGGACGACATGGTTTCCTCGATTTCCGAATCGCGCCGACGTCAGTCGCGCATTGTCACCAGCCGCCTGACCGTCGGATTCGAGCGGCGCCTCCACCCGATCGAGTCGACGGCTGTTTTGTGATGCCAGATCCCACCACGTCGCGGTCGTGACGAAACGATTGTTTGTCGTTTGCGCCGAAAGCGTGATCGCCTGATCGCCGCGGTGTGACAACGAGACGCCGGTCACGAATCCGTCATGATCCAGCCGGCGACGCGGCTGACGTGATGCGCAATCAATCTCCGTCAATTGCCCGTTGTCGCTGGCCACCCAGAGCGATCGGTTGTCCGGGGAAATCGCCAGCTCATTGATGCGGTACCCTCGCAACAGATCGATCGGCGGCCCGATGGGTTGCCCGGTCGCCGCGTTCCATAGCAGGCACCGCCCCCCGCGATCGCCCGTTGCCGCGAACGCCCCATCACTGGACAACGCAAACGCGGTCACAGCTTGATCGCCGGCGGTAAAGCGGTGCACGATTCTGGGAGTCCCGGTGCGCCGATCGACATCCCACAACAAGGCCTTGGCGTCCGGTCGGCTGGAACCGGACAACAACCGGCGTCCGTCTTGGGAAAGGGCGAAGGCGTTGTTGAGCCCCGTCCCCGGCAACACGCCGAGTTGGGTTCCCGAGTCGACATCCCAGATGCGGATCGTCGCATCCGCGCTGCCGACGAACAATCGTGCTCCCGATGCATCCAGCTGCGCCGACATCGCCAAGAACTCGGTCCCTTCGTTCAATTCACCTGGCGCACCTTCTTTGGTGTTGATCCGCGCGATCTCGCGAAACATCATCCGGCTTCGATCGAGCCCCAGGATCCGAGCGGTGTGGTCGCGGCTGGCGGAAATCAATCGTGCTCCGGAACGATCGAGCCGGGCGGCCAGGATTTCGTCACCGTGCAGTTGTGCGCCGTGTAGTTGCGTCCCGTGCAGTTGTGTCTCGTTTGTCTGACTCGCAGGCAATCGATTTTCGTCGGTCGGGTCGTCCCCGTCGGGCCGAGGCGAGTCGGGTGCCGAACGATCCCAAACCCGGACGGTTCCATCGGCCGATCCCGACATGACGGCAGCGTCGCCCGGCGCAACTGCTTTTTCTCGGATTGCCAACGCGCGCACCCAACCACCATGGCCACGGAGGGTGTACTGCAGCGATTGATCAGAGACCTTCCATGCGGCAATCGTGTAGTCATCCGAACCGGTCAACAGTGTTTGGTCGAGATCATCGAATCGCATCACGCCAATCGCGTCGGGGTGCGCTTTCCAACTCGCGACGGTGGCCTCTGGGTTGGAGCGTGTGGGGGCAGGCTGTTCCGAGGCTGCCTGCTCGGGCGCTGGCGGGTCGGGCGACTCGGGTGTGTCGCTGATTGAATCGATCGCCTGCTCCAGCGCGGCGTCGAAATCCGTCGGCCGCAATTGCTGGGGACGCCACAGGAACACGTTGCCGCGAGTGTCTCCGGATGCGGCCAGTCGTCCATCGCTGGAAAGCGCCAACGCAATCGCCGGAAACGGGTGGTCGGAAAACTCACCGATCCTCGCGAACTGATCGGACTTGAGATGCCACGCGACGACTCGTCCCGATTTCCCGTCGCTGACCGCAGCGATGATGATCGGCGGAGCATCGGAGTCGGCTGGACGGGACGCCAACGAGACAACCGGTGCGATGTGCCATCCGCGAGCGACACGTTGCTCCTTGACAGGATCCCACAGCGCGACGGTACGATCAGAGGAGGCGGACAACAACCGTCCGTCGGCCAAGAACTGCAGATCATTGACGGTCGCTGAATGTCCGTCCAACGTGTGCACGGTCTGGCCAGTCATCGGGTCGACGATCAAGACAGCCCCCCGCTGGGTTCCGATCGCACACCAGCGGCCATCCATGGCGATGTCCACGCACGTCGCCGCGAGATCATCGCGGGTCCAAGTCGGCCCCGCCGGCTCATCAAACCACGAACGATGCACCGTCCCATCGCTGCAGACGACGACGCCGGACAGACCGTCCGCCATGGTGGCAAGATCGATGACACCGGAATCGAATCGGAACGCCGATCGCGATTGGTTGGCCAGGTGCCACAGGTACCGCCATTCCCAGGCCGGCGGCTGTCCGGGGCGGGCGGCGCGAATCGCAGCCAGGATCAATCGAGCGTCGTCGAACTCATTGCCGTCGACACGGGCTTTTGCCAAACCGATCTGGGAGAGATACGACTCGTACCGTGCCCGCTGGAGCGCGGCGAGCGCGGCTTTTTCACTCTGCTCGGCCTTCAACTTTTGTCGCAGTGCATCATCGGCGTTTTGGTTTGCGATCAGCTCCTGTGCTTTCGCTTTCCGTTCGTTGCTCTCGGCCAAGCGACGGGCGTCTTTTGCATCCTGCTCATTCTCTTCGGCGATTCCCTTCTGAATTTCAACGTTTTCCTTTTCCCGCTGAACCTGGATCAGTCGATTGGCTGCCAACTTTTCCGACGTCTCGGCGCGATCCCGCTGCTCGTTGGCGATCCGAGTTTGCTCCTCGGCCGCCTGCCGCTGGGTGTCGGCGATCCCGCGCTGTTCATCGGCTTCCCGACGTTTGTCGTTGATCACGTACAGTGCGATACTTCCGCCGACCAGAATGAACAGCAAACTGGCAGCGACAAGGCGACGGAGCAGTCGCAACCGAACCAAACGATGTTCGCGCTGGTGCAGCCCAGCGTTCAGTTTTTCGATCAGTGGCAGGTGATTGGAATCACTGGGATTAAGCAACGACAATCCCAGGTCGAAGTCGCCGTTTTCGTAGGCGGCCGCTGCGTGATCGATCCGGCATCGATCCAAACCTTCCGCGGCGGCTTGATTGCCATCCCAAAGCGCGAGGGCCTGTTCAAATCCGTGACCGGCACGTGAAAAGGACTCGTAGCGCAACGTTTCTTGGGCGCGCTGATATTCCTGCTGGGCGGCCGTCGAGATCGCGATGCTTTCGGAGTGGGATCGGTAGGACCGGATCGCTTGTTGGAAGGCCTGCACACTTTCGAAGCGTTCCTTGGGGTCGGTCGCCATCGCCTGCAACGCGATCTGCAACAATTCGCCGCCCTGCTGCAGCGGTGTGTCTTGAATCTCGTTCTGAGCGACCTTGCGAATGCACTGGCTGACATTGTCGGCCCGGTGCGGTGGAACGCCGGAGATGATGTAAAACAGCGTCGCACCGAGCAGATAGATGTCGCTGTGCGGACCGATCGCCTCGACCGGACCGAGCGCCATCTCCGGTGCCATGAAGGCTGGTGTGCCGCCCAGGCCGGCGGTGAAGGTGATCGAATCGCGTTTTTCGAATTCGGGTTTGGCGATCGCCAGTCCCCAGTCCATCACCAAGACTTCGCCAAAATCCCCGAGCATGATGTTTTCGGGTTTGATGTCGCGGTGGATCACGCCACGCGTGTGCGCGAACGCGATCGCGTCACAGACCTTCAGCAAGATTTCCAGGTTTTCATCGCGTGATTTTTCTTTGATCGTCTTCAGCCAGGGCTGACCGACGACACGTTTCATGGCGTAGAACAGCGTGTTGTCGGCCGCCACGGCGATGTCGTGAATGGGAACGATATTGGGGTGATCCAGATCACCGGTGACGACCGCCTCGGACAAGAATTGCTGACGCCGCTCGTGTTCGACGTCTTTCAAGCGTCCGGATTGGTGGAGCGATTGACGTTTGGCCTTGGGCAGCGGCTTGATCACTTTGACCGCAATCATGCGATCCAGCGATGCTTGACGAGCCACGTAGACATTGCCCATGCCGCCGCGACCGAGCAATCGAATCAAACGAAAGTCCGACGGTGAATCGGGGTCACGCGTCGGGATGGCCAGATCACGCTCGCGAATGTGCAGCTTCGATTCGGTGATGGACCGTTCTACCGCGGGGCGAAGCTTCGACAGTTCCTCCTTGTTCTGTTTGCTGGCACCGATCGCGGCGGATCCCCAGAACGCCGCATCTTCCTTACTTAATTCACGTGGATTGATCGTCTGGGAGATATCTCGGCTGTGCATCACCGATGCCGGTTCGGCCTCCGCAGTCTCTTCATTCAGATCGCTGGCGGTCTGATTTGCCGCCGAGCCGCCGGCAAAAACACGCGTGGCCTCGGCCTTGGTCGGCGGAAGATCGGTTGTCGTCTGTTCCGACGGTCCCTCAAATTGCAAGGTTTCTTCGATCGCGTCGCCCTTGGTCTCGTCAGACGACGCGCCACCCTGGTCGAGATCGTTCAGCGAATCGTCTCGCTTGTCGTCGCGGTCATCGGCATTCATCGCTCGCTTGCCTCCCGATCGTCAGCGGCGCTGAGCCCATCGACACGTGCTCGAAAACGCCCCGCCACCGAGAACCGGCTGAGTCGAGGAGCCTCCCACGCGTCCGGCTCGCGAACCTCGGGGGTGCGGTCCAATCGCATGGGCGGAACCCAATGCGAAGATCGATCGAGTTCCTCGACCGCGTCGGTTTGATCATCAGCGTCGGAGTCATCAGCGTCCAGATCATCAGCATTTTGAATGTCCAGTCCCGCACCCGGAACGACAGGGACCAACCGCAAGGCGCCTCCATCGGGTGCGTCACCCGGCAGAACGGGTTTTCCGTTACGCAAGTCCACGCTCAGGATCGAACGCACGTTACCGTCGCCGAGCACGTATTGAATCTGGTAGCGTCCATCGGGCAAGGATTGGAACAGCTTCTTCAGTTGGTCGCCGCTGATGATGTCATCCGGCAGGCGTGTCGGCGGCACCAAATCGTCGCCTTCGGGATCAGGCGAAAGCACGCGGATCTGAAAGAATTCTTCTCGGGCGGTCGTCGTTGACGCGACCACTTCGGTCGTCTCCATCGTACCACCCAAAACGACGACCGTCGTTTCATTGCTGACGAACACGGGAACTTGTTCGATCACCGGAATCACGTCTCGGACGGGAAAAAACGCCACCGGAATCGACAACGATGGAATGATGAAACGGGCCGTGCCGTTCTCCAAGATCGGTACGGACGGAGCATCTTCGGTCAGCGGATTGTCGGTCGACGAAATCAGCTCTCCCTCAACGACGTGGACCACACTGTCTGCCTGCTGAATCGTTGTCCCCGTCACCATGATCGACTCGTGATGTCGCACCGAGAACCGCACTTCCAAAGGATCGGTCGCGGAAGTTCGACCGTTGAAGCGGGCATCGAGAATGTCAGGTTCCAAGTACAAGTGTTCGACTTGCAACGGTGGCGCATCTCCGCTCAATGAATCGATCTGTTGAAAACGTTGCGTCGCGGCGCCCCAATCGATGTTGATCGTCAATCCGCGTTCGCCGGGGTTGCCGATGTCAACGGTCAACACGCCGGTCGCATCGTTGACGGCCGCTTGCTCCAGCCGATTTGTCGCAATCGTGGTGGCATCATAAAAGGCGGTGTCACTGAGCCCGTCGTCAGGCCGCGTGGCAAACCGACGCGCAACCCCCACGCCCTCACCGGTTTCGATTTGAAAGTCTTCTCCCAACACGATCTGCGGGGCGTCAATCGTGACGGCCCCGATGACGCTCTGGCGAGCTTGGATTTGGACTGAATCGTCCAACTGAATCAACTGACCGGCCTGCAGTCGAATGCGACCGTTGGCACCACCGGCGAGCAGTTCGACATCGCCGCGCCTTGAGTTCAGATCGTCTACCCGAAAGGAATCGAACACGAGGATCGACTCTGACGCGCGGACTCGGATTTCTCCGTTGACCGTCGAGACCGTCTCGCCGTCGTCTTGCCGATCCGACGATGCCAATCGGATCGTATCGACTTCATCGATTTGCACGTCACCCCGCGCGGTTCCCAAAACGCTCAGTTCCAAGTCATTGACGTTCGTCACCAACCGAATCGCCTCGGTCGCATCAGCGGTCGCGTTGCCGCTTTCGACCCGCAGATCGTCCGCGACCAACAGTGAGTTTGCGTTGAAGGACAGCACGTCGTCCCCGGCCACCAATTCGACATCGGTCACCCGCTCGGTGGAGTCAGCGGAGTCGGTCACGATCGATCGGACCAAGATATCACTGTCGGCCGCGGTGGCAACCAACCGTACATCGCGGTGCTGGCCGGCGTCTTGGCCGGCGGCATTTTGCGAACGGACTCGCTCGGCCACGATGTCCCCGACGGCGACGATCTCAATTTTCCCATCAGCCGTCAGCACGTCGACCAACTCGATCGCCGAACCCTCGCGGATCTGGAGCGTCCCAGTTTGCCGAACGAACGCAGCCAACCCCGCAATTTCCGTCTCGATCGCGTCCCCGTCACCGACTCCCCCGGCAACATCGATGTGCACCAAACCAGACTCGGCGACCAGATCCACATCCTGGTCACCCGCATCGATCAACGATCCGAATGGTGATTCGATCGAAATCGCTTGTCCGTTGTGGGTCGAACGAATCGACGAGACGAAGACGTTGCCCGGCGTTTGGACCACGACGGTGCCGGACCCGGCATCGATCACTGAGCCGTCTTGCAGCGCAATCGTGCTGGCGGGCAAATCGGGGGCATTGCCGCCGGACAGAAGTACGCTTCCGCCCAGGGACGTTAAATGTCCCGACGGGGTGAACACCAAGTTTCGTCGGGCCGCGATTGTGACGTCACCCGATTCGCTGACGACGCCGCCCCGAACCGTGATGTCGGACTGGCCGCCGAGATTTTGCAGCACGACCTTGCCGATGCCTCCGGCTGACAACGCCGTCGGCGACACTTCTGACAGGACGTCCATCGAGGCGGTTTCCGTCAAGAGCCTGACATCACCGTTTGCGTTGCCGACGTCGATGATCGACAACCTATCGTCGCCTCTGTGCCGGATCAGGATTTCATCGCCGTTGCCACCGCCGGTCCGAACACGAGACAATTTGACGGTGCGATCCGCCAGAACGTCCATGCGAATCGCCCCCAGGTCCGTGACCGCCTGGACATCAGCGACGCCGGTCACGGTGATCGTACCACCAGCTCCGATGCCGGCGCGGGCGCCTAGACGGATCTCGCGTCCGATCAGATCAACGGTCGAATCCAAATCCGCATCCTCGATCGCAACCGCATCGATCTCAACCCGACCGTTGCCGGCGTCGACCAAGCCGATCGGCAACGTGCCGGTGGACGCGATCACCCCGGACACTTCAAAACTGCCCACAAAGATCGATCCACCCGTCGCCGATGTGCTGGCTGAAAACGATTGCAGCGCCGCGACCCGGATGGGAACGGAAACCGAGCCGACCGAGGCCATCGTTTCAGTGGTGTTGGATTGTCCCGGGAAGATGCCTCCCGCCGTGATCTGCACGACATCGCCGCCCACGTTGACGCTCGACTGCCCCGCGTCGGCGACGAGATTTCCGGCAGCGACCAACTTGACCAAACCCTTCGTCGTGACAGCCGATTCCAACACCAGATCGCCGGCAACCTGAACGTCGATCGTGTCTGCGGCGGAGACGAACAACCGCAGATCGTCCGCTGAATCTCGCACCGTCACGCCCTGGTCGGCGGCAACCTGAACGTTGTCGATTGAGTTGGTTGTCGATCCCAGGTCCAGCTGCCCGGTTGATGAAGCGGTCACTTCAATCGCATCGATCTGTGAACCGATCGCTTGCCCGACCGAACCGATGGTGCCGAGTCCATCGTCGCTGCCCAGGACCAATGTGCCATTCGGCGTGAAAATGTTTCCCAACAGAAATTCGCCGCCATGCAGCGACACCGCGACGCCGGCAGCGGTGCTGCGGAGTGTCCCAAGCGACAGATCGCTTTGGGGCGCGGCGGAGTCAATGACGATTTGACCGGTATTGGCATCGACGGTCGAACGCACGACAAGCGCGTCGCTGGCATTGATTCGAATGTCACCGCCGATCAACGTCAGATTACCATCGATCGCCACCGACTCGGCGTCCAGCAAGAATGTGCTGGCGACATTGAGCATCCCGACATCGATATCGGCATTCCAATTGACTTCGTCCACACCCTGACCACCGACCACCGTCGACACCGCATCAAAGTCCTGGCCGAAATCGGCAAACGACAACCGATCGTTTCCATCACGTCCATCGATGGAAAGACTGTTGGTCGGGTTTTCGAAATGCAATTCGCCGCTTCGACCACCGCTGAACAGTTGCCATTGCGTCATCGTGGGGTCTGAATCACCGATCACGTCCAGTTGATCCGCCGCGCGGGTGAGCTGTGCGGACAGCACCGCCGACGGTAACTGCAAATCGACCAGACGAACGCCGAGCATGGTGATGTCATAGGACGGCGCAAGCGATGGATCATGTTGGACGGTCAAGCTGAGTTCATCGGCGGTGTGATAAACGAAATCAAATTGATCGGGGGAATCGAGCGTGCTACGGTCGCTGTCAAAGATCGTCACCGACGCGTCGCCGGGCACCTGCGCAGTGTCAAAAACGATATCCACATCGAAGTGCAATGGATTCGCGCCGACGTCCACAAAACCGTTGACGTCGATCAACAATTCCGATTGCTCGGCGGTCGCATCCAAAACAAGCATGCGTCCGTTTAATCCGGCGATCGGACGCACGGTCGGATCGGCCGCCTGGGCGTCGGCCAGCGAATCGCCGCTACGGATCTCTAAATCAACGCCGGCTCGCGAAACGATCGTGACCTTTCCGGCTGGCTGCAGACGATCACCGGCGGTCACGATCGCGACGTCATTGCCATCGCCACCGAAGTAGGTGATGAACGCCGGCACCGCGGCAGCGCCGGGGCCAAACCGCGTCAACACACGGGCTCCGTCGAACAGTTCGCGAGGCGTCGCGAGCGACTGGCCGTCCTCGTCGACGTTCGTAACGAACCGCCCGGTCACCGGTCCGTCGGAGTCGTTTTGGACGATCACCAACTCGGTATCGCCGGGCAAGGTGACGGCGACGTCCAACTGCAACAGGGCACCGACAATTTCAATCGGTTGCCCGTCGATGGCGACGGAGTCCAATGATTGGCCCACGGTCGCTCCGTCCACATCCACCTGAAACGTCGCGCCGGCGCTCAGACTCAACGCGCCGAATCGTAACTGACCGGTCGGCGATCCGCTGATGAATTCGTTGGGTGAGAGCGTACCACCGGCGACTGTCACGGTCCCACGAATCTCGCCGCTGCCGGCAAGCACGGCGCCGTCACGAACTTCCACGACCGCGGCCGCATCGATGCTTCCGTCGACCCGCAACGTTCCGCCGACAATGATCAGATCCGTGCTGGATGTGTTCTCGGCCAGCAAAACGAGTTCGCCATCACCTTGCTTTTCGATTGCCGTCTGGCCTTGGGAATCAATCATCACCGCACTGAGTTCGACGATGCGACTGGGTTGGACCGATATCGCATCATCAAATCGAACGTGCATCGCTTGCAGTTCCGTGTCGGCTGCGAACGTTACATCATTTTGGAAGAACACCGATCCTGTTGCCGAGATCTGCCGCGTGCTCGATGAGTCACCGGCGACTTGGATGCCTTCATCGGCGGCCAAGCTGATTCCGTTCCAACCGGTTAAATCAGCGTCGACGACGATGGATCCGGAGGCGTCAACGGAGAGCTGATCACCGCCTTGGAATTCACCCCGGATCGTGGCGGAATCACCTGACAAAAGCATCACACTGTTGTTGGGACCGAGCGTGCGGTGATTGCCATCGAGTGTCAACTGCTGGGCCGCGTTCAATTCGGTGATCGTGCGTTCGAACACAACGTCGCCAGACAGCTGAATGTTGCCTCCGGCGTTTGAGGAGCTGTCAGTCGATCGGATCGTCGCACCGGCCAGGCGAATCTGATCGCCGGCCAGAACCACGTCGCCGCCGTCGACGGACACGTCACGCACGGACAAATCCTCCGCGGCGATCGCAAAACCCGCCAAGTTTTGCGGGCTGTCGGCCGATGTCCCGCCGACGTTCCCCTGAATCTCGACACGACCGCCGGCCGAAGCCCCGAGCGCTTCGATGGTCAGTGCGCCCGCCGTCAGTGTTCCGGCTGGCATCGAGTCATCCGACGTGATCGGACCAATCCAGATCACATCGCCGCCAGTGGCGGTTGGCCCCAGCGCAGTATCGAGCACAACTTGACCGGAGATCCGCGAGTTTCCGCTGACCAGCACATTGGCACCGTCGGTGGTGATCGACGCATCAGTCAAAAACAAATTCGGAGCACTCAGGGTGACATTGCCAGCGGTGCCAGCCGCCGCCCCATCGACTCGACCGTCGATCACCAAGCGGTCACCGGCGATCAAAACGAGCGAGCCAGAATCGGTCGCGATGTTCCCCGCAGCCACGATCTCGCCGGAACGAATCCCCACGTTCCCCGCCGTCACATCCCCCTGAAAGTCGACTTGATCACGCGAATCAACCGATAGGGAGTCGCGGATCGTGACATCACCGGTGAATCGAGTCTCGGTCGCGCTGACGACGCGAACGTCTTCGATCGTTTCGCCGGCGGACGTATCGATCTGCCCGAGACGGATCACCGAATTTGCATCGGGATCAAACTCAAAGAACAGACTCAGGTCATCCGACGACGCACTGATGGTCGCGTCTTGCCAGAGCACCTCGCCGGAATCGCCGATCACACGAACGCTACCGTCAAGCGTCACCGTTCCTTGAACTTCGAATACTCCAGCGCCCAGGTCGATCTGCGTCAACCCGGTCGGCAGCGCTGCACCGAGGATCACGCCTCCGGTCAGAGAAACGATCCGGTCGGCGAACTGAATCGATGTTCCGCTAGGCGTCAACTCAATCGTCTCGCCGACGATGTTGATCTCCGTTGGCGGCGATGGAGACGTGATGGGCTGGAACCCGAGCACGGTTCGGTCGGCGCCACCGGCATCAACGACATCCAAGTTGATTCCGTCGGGCAACTCGATCTGCAACAGATCGTCACCGCCGCCCAAATCGATCGTCACCTGACCGTTGGTGATCTGAGAAACCGCCAACGGATCGGTCTCGCTGCCCGTCGCCCCGCCGTGATGCCCTGCGATCGGAATCACCGTCCCGAAGGCGTCGGTGAGTTGAATGGAGTCGCCGCTGCCGACGGTTTGGAAGTGGACTTCGTCGTCGGCCAAGTCGCCGAAGATCAACAGCCCGCTGGCGGCCGAGAGTTCTGCCGTCGCGTTGAGGACGATTCGCGGCTCCAGGGGGGTGAGGCGAGGCGTCAACCATAGCGGTCCCCCCGGGCAACGCTGTGAACCATTTATTCTCTGCGTTTGACGAGGTGTTCGCGGCAGGGCGCAAGCCCTCCGGTCCCTCATCGTTCCCGAAACACCGGAGGGCTCGCGCCCTACCGCTAAAAAATGCTTCACAGCGTTGCCCACCGGGGACTCGATCGGACGTTGAGCCGCAACGGAGCATCTGTCGATGAAACCGCGCAGCCAGCGCCC
>NZ_JBFHKV010000113.1:0-12617 GCF_041595215.1 Stieleria sp.
CACTACCGGCTACGTGATACGCAAGGTGACACGAAGCCGAGGACTCGTCGCCTCGTCCACTACCGGCTACCTGGAGCACAAGGTGACACGAAGCGAAGGACTCGTCGCCTCGTCCACTACCGGCTACCTGGAACGCAAGCAGCAATTTTACCGGGCTACCTGTTCCACTTCTCATACCATTACAGCGGCGTGAATGAATCGGTTACGATGATGGGTTGGCGGACTCTTTTTGAGGTTCTAGGCATTTGCGGAGCAAGACGATGAATCGAACAGCAGGCACCCCACGGCGAAGTTTTTTGGGCGTGTGTGGCGGGGCAACCGCCGCGTTGGCGTTGAGCGAGCTTGACATCATCAACCATTTGCCGCGTGTCAGCGCCGCCGAGGCGACACTTGACCAACAAGCCGTCCGTTTTAGCGACGATATCGAACCCTTGGTGCGATTGCTCGAAGAGACGCCGCGCAATCGGGTCGTGGAAGTGTTTGCCGACAAAGTCCGCAGCGGCACGTCCTATCGAGAAGTCCTCACGGCGTTGCTGTTGGCCGGCGTCCGCAACGTCGAGCCGAGGCCGAGTGTGGGTTTTAAATTCCATGCCGTGCTAGTCGTCAACTCGGCGCACCTGGCCAGCCTGGCATCGCCCGATCAAGATCGTTGGTTGCCGATCTTCTGGGCACTCGATTACTTTAAATCGTCCCAAGCCCGCGATGTCCAGGAAGGCAATTGGACGATGGCAGCGGTGAACGAATCGTCCGTCCCGGCACCGCACCAGGCACGTCAAGCGTTTGTCGATGCGATGGACAACTGGGATGTCGATGCGGCCGACGCCGCGGTCGCGGGACTGGTCCGTTCCGCCGGCGCGAACGAAGTGTTTGAATTGATGGCCCATTACGGATGCCGCGACTTTCGCAGCATCGGGCACAAAGCCATCTTTGTGGCCAATAGCTTTCGCACCTTGCAATGCATCGGCTGGCGGTACGCCGAACCCGTGTTGCGTTCGCTGACCTACGCGCTGTTGAATCACCACGGAGAGCCCAATCCGTCGACCAGCGACTTGACACCCGACGCGGCGTGGCGGGTGACCGATTCATTGGTCGACGGCTTCGATGATCAATGGAACAGTGGCAAGCTGGATCCGTCGGTCACGGTGGCACACTTGCAAACCTTGCGTGATGCCACACCCGAACAGGCAGTGCGCGAGACAGCCAAACTGATTCAGTCCGGCATCCATCCCCAGTCGATCGCCGATGCGTTGTTTCTATCGGCCGGTGAGATGCTGATGCAGCAACCCGGCATCATTTCGCTGCATTCATCGACGACCACCAACGCGATGCAGTACGCCTATCGGACGGCCCGCGATCCGAAGACCCGTCTGCGGCTGCTGTTGCAGAACGCCGCGTTCATTCCCCACTTCCGATCGTCGATGCAGTCGCGCGGGAAGGTGGCAACAAAAAGCATCGATCAGTTGCAAGACTTGGAAGCCCCCGAGCAGGCGACCTCGGTCACCAAGATTTTTGAACTGATCAACGACAATCGTGAGGAAGCATCACGCGGCGCGATGGCGTTTCTGGCAACCGGCGGCCAGGCCGAACAAATGATTCACACCGCCCGCCAATTGGTGTTCCTCAAAGGCAACGATTCCCACGATTACAAATTCAGTTCAGCCGTGCTGGAAGATTTCTACGCGGTCTCGCCGAAGTTCCGCAACAGCTATCTGGCCGCGTCGACCTATCTGTTGCCCGGAAGCCGTGACCGTGATAACGGACTGGTCGATCGCATTCGATCTGCGGTCGGGTAGGGGTCGCCCGGTGGGCCGTCAACCGCTACCGAGGGTCTTATTCGGACTCGCGGATCGTTTCACCCTGCAGCAAGCGATTCAATTGCTCGGAGAATTCGTGCAGATCGAGTGGCTTGACGAGCACGCAGTCCGGGCAGACGCCCGACGCCAGTTCACGGCTCCCCATGTCGATGCTTCCGGTGATCACGATGACGGGCGTTTCCGGTACGATCTTTTTGATTTCTTGAGTCAGCAGCAGACCGTTCATCTCGGGCATATTCATATCCGTGATGACCAGGTCGTAGTCTCCGTTGCGGACCATTTCCAAACCATCCGCCGCGCTTTCGGCACAATCAATTTGATAGCCTAGGGTTTGCATCAGCACCGTCAGCGACTTGAGCCCGAGGACGTCGTCGTCGATGCACAGTAACTTGATACCGCCGTGTCGATTCATCAGCTCAGCTGAATTTACCACCCCGAACTCCTGTCTCGGATCGATGTGTTCCGAATAAATGTGACCGCTATAAATGCGACCGCTTTGAAACGGCAGCGGGGAAGTGGTTCCCGTCACCGAAACGTGATCGTGCCGAAGCTGTGATCATACCGTGTTTGTCACACGGCGGCGCCAGTTTTTTTGATAATCACATTCGGCTATTGGACGGCTCATTCTGTTTGTGAATGCGTTCAACGACAACCGGTCGCGCACTATCGCAACTTGTCTTACTTATTCCGGGGGGAACTCATTGCGATGGCCTCACGAGGAAAACGATCGGCGTGGTCACGTTGGCTGGACCGCCGGAGGAAAGCTCGTTCGCAGAGCAACTTTGCTATAGTGCAGTGGATTTGAATACACCGACGTCATCTCTTCGACTCCTCATAAGTGCCATCATGAGCTTCTCTTCGTTGCGGCATTCCGCGGCCAATAATCCGGCTTTCGATCACGTGGTCCCTGTGCGATTTGTTACCACGTTTGCAGCCGCATGCGTGGTATTGATTGCGACCGTTTTTGCCCAGTCTGCGTGCGGTGCTGACGTGGGGACTCGGCCCAACGTCGTGGTGATCATGACGGACGATCAAGGGTATGGCGACATGTCGTGCCACGGTGACCCACATCTACAAACACCGCACCTGGATGCCCTTCATGCGCAATCCATTCGATTCACTAATTTTCATGTCTCACCGTATTGCACGCCCACACGTGCGGCCTTGATGACCGGTCGCTATCCGGCTCGCACCGGCGCTTATCGCACCTCGTCCGGTCTGACGTCGCTGCACCCACGCGAAAAGACATTGGCGGATCTGTTCTCGCAAAACGGTTACGCGACGGGGATGTTCGGCAAATGGCACCTCGGCGATTGTGCCCCGTCGCGTCCCATGGATTGTGGGTTCGATCGATCGGTTTGGCATCGCTGCGGCGGATTGACTCAGATTTCGGACTATTGGACAAACGACTACTTCGACGACACCTACCTGGTCGGAGATCGCTGGAAGCAATTCGACGGTTATTGCACGGACGTCTGGTTTGACGAAGCGATGAGCTTCATGAGCGAAGCCGCTCGCGACGCTGGAGGCAACAAACCGTTCTTCGTCTATCTGGCAACCAACGCGCCGCACGATCCTTATCTGGTTGCGGACAAATGGAAACAGCCCTTTCTGGATGCGGGGCTGCCGGCAACCCAGGCGGCTTTCAAGGGGATGGTCGCGAATTTCGATTGGAACATGGGGCGGCTGCTTCGCTGGATGGACACCGAGCAACTCGCCGACGATACCGTGCTGATTTTCCTGACCGACAACGGCACCTCGGCCGGAACGATCTTTGGCAAGGGAGGTCGCATCACCGGCTGGCCCGTCGACGCCCGCGAGAATGCCGGTCGGCGTGGCGGAAAGAGTTCCGCCTACGATGGCGGCCATCACGTGCCGTTGTTCCTTCGCTGGCCGAAGGGCAATCTCGGCTCGCCACGCGGGATCGACACGCTGTCGGCACACCTGGATCTGACGCCCACCTTGATCGATCTGTGCGGTCTGAAACGCCCGGCCGATTGGCCCGCACTCGATGGACGCTCGTTGGTGCCCCTGATCACCGATCCCAATCCGGACTGGCCGGAGCGGATTCTGCATAGCCAGATGCATGGCGGAAACGGCTTCGTCAAACCGGGCGATCCGTGGGAGATCGGTGTCGCAATGACCCAGCGATGGCATCTCGTCGAAGGTCGTGAACTGTATGACATGCAGAACGACCCCACACAGCGAAATAATGTTGCCGAAGACTATCCGGACGTCTTCGCGAAACTCAACCAGGCCCACCTCGACTGGTTCGATTCGGTCAAGGCGGGCATGCAACCGACTCGCATCTTGATCGGATCGGAGTTGGAGAATCCGACCCCTTTGACCAGCCAGGAATGGGTGATGCCCGGTGGAAACCCGCCGTGGGCACACGCCCATGTCGTCAAACGGATGATCGCTAATGGTCCCTGGTGGATCGAAGTGGCCAAGCCCGGCAACTATCGGTTTTCACTTTCGCGCTGGCCGGACTACCTGGAACAACCGATCGATTCCACCGCGGCCGGAATCGAGATCGCCGGCCGAACGATGGAACGGCCGATCGAGGCTCCCGGAACGACGACGTCGGCCGAGTTCGAAGTGGAACTGCCGGCCGGCCCGTGCGAATTGTCGACTTGGCTGGAAACCCCAGACGGCAAGCGACACGGCGCCTATTTCGTGACGGTCACGCGTCTGCCCAACGCGGACGATCAGACCCCGGCGGTCCTTTGGACGCAGTACGGATTGAGCGACAACACCGTCAAATTGACCGCCCACACTGACGCCGATCCGCTCAATCCCAGCGATGCGACCGTCAGATTGCAACTTTATCGCGAGAATCAGTGGTCGACCGAAGCGGAGGCGCGCGTTGATCCGCTCACTGCGATGGCAACGTTCCGGTTGGAAGATTGGGATGCAACACAGAGCGTGCCGTATCGCGTCGTCAGCGGACAGAGCCGTTGGCAGGGTGTGATTCGAAAGGAACCGACGGACCAGCCGGTGTTGAAATTGATGGTCGTGGCCTGCGTCAATGACAAGTTTTTTCCGTACACCGAAGCCGTCGCCCAAATGACCGAGCAAGACCCCGACTTGGTGTTCTTTGCCGGGGACCAAATCTATGAAAGCAACGCGGGCGGCGAAGTGATCACGCCTCAAGACGAATCCGAAGTCCCCGCCGGCATGGCCAACTACCTGGCCAAGTGGCGAAAGTTCGGACTGATCTTTCGTGATCTGCTGAAAGACCGGCCGTCGATCATGATCACCGATGACCACGACGTGTATGCCAATGATTTGTGGGGCGACGGTGGGCGTCGGATGACCGGCGACCGCACCACGGGCGGCTACCCGGCCGATCCGATGTGGGTCAATGCGGCCGAGTTGACTCAAACCGCCCATCTACCCGACCCCGCATCGCCCGGACCCTGGGGAGATGGCATCAACGCGTACTTCACGTCACTCGACTACGGCGGGGTCTCACTGGCGATACTCGAAGATCGAAAATTTAAATCTCCGCCCAGCGAGGTGCTCTCGGCGGCCATCGAGGATCCCGAATCCGACGCCCCCAATCGGACCCTGGAAGTCATCATGGATCCTGCCTTCGACGCGGCTAAGCTGGACCGGCCCGACCTGCAGTTACTCGGCAAAGCCCAAGAGGACTTTGTCCGCGCTTGGGCCCGCCGGGTCGCGCAACGCAAACAGTTGGCCGCCGTCCTGAATCAGTCGCCGTTGGTCAACATCGCAAACTACGACACACGCTTCGGCGACATGGATTCCAATGGCTGGCCGCAATCGGCTCGGGACCGGGCGTTGCGTGCGATCGCGCCGTCGCAGGCCGTGATGCTTTCCGGCGACATCCACTACGGAACTCTGGCGCAATTAGGAATCGATGACTGGGGGGACGGTCCGTGGTCGTTTTCGGTGCCCGCGTTTGCCTCCGAACAGAACCGTCGCTGGGGGCCGAGCGAGCCAGCCCAAGGCCGGGAGATCCCTGGGATCGAAGGCTCTGGGAACCACCACGACCGCTTCGGCAACAAGCTGACCGTTGCCGCCACTGCGCCGGGCAAGCAAGGCTATGGAATGGTGCTGTTCGACAAACCCAACAGCCGGATCACGCTACAATTACACACGCTGGATTCGGACCGCAAACCGGATCAGGAGCAAATCCCGGGATGGCCGCTGACCCTGGATGTCCGGCATTGACAGGTGGATTGATGTGCAGTGTTCGCAACCCGCAGCGTGGACGAGAGGTGAGTTGAAACAGAATGACGAGTGAATCGGAAACGACAAACGCTTATTTCGTCTCGGATCTGCATCTGTTCTCCAATCGGTCGACCGGAGACCTGATCCTGCCGGAGCTGCGCGACAGGGTTCGTCAGACACACACGGTGGTTCTGGGAGGCGACATCTTTGATTTCAAATGGAGTACCCACGAGAGCGATGAGCGGTCGGTGGAAAAGGCCGTCGAGTGGATCGAAGACCTGTTGGAGCAAAATGCCAATTGCGAGTACCACTACATCTTGGGCAACCACGATTCACGCCCCGAATTCGTCGAGCAATTGGACGCGTTGGCGTCGCGACATCCAAATTTCACGCGGCATCGCTACTTTGCTCGTCTAGACAACTGCCTGTTTTTGCATGGCGACGTCGCCGACGGACCGCTCGATCACGCGCGACTGGATTCGCGGCGACAGAAATTCGAGCGGAAGAAGAAAAAGACCGGGTTGTGGCACGTCGCCTATGACATGGCGATTCATGCGCGGCTGCATCGATTGGTGGTTCTCTCGATTCGAGAGATGAAAGTGCTGCGGCGGATCAACGCGTACGTCGAACGAATCGGCCACGGGCTGGACGATGGCGTGACAGATGTCTACTTCGGACACACGCATGTCGATCTGGATGGCATTCAGTACCAAGGGCTTTGCTTTCACAATGGTGGTGCAGCCATCCGCGGCATGAAGTTTCGAATCGTCGAAACAACGCTCAGTGCCCCCGCCACCGTCCGCGCCTAAGTCCAAGCACACGAGCTTACGTGTGCTTGGTATGCCACGTGAATGACAACCAAGTCGCGGGCGTCAGGCGAATGGGGATGCCTAACTTGCACATTAAGTCGAAGTTTTGTGCGTTGCTGCGCATCAAAGAGCGCTATAATCAAGAGTCGCCAACCACTAATCGCTGGTTCCGCTGGCAACAATCTACTGTCCCCTGAGCATCCGATGGCAGTTACCAACGCGTTGAATGGTTCTACGCAGATCCATCCCAGCCTGGACTTGGCGGCAAAAGTGCTCGATTCGCTGACGGTGTCGTTGGCGGTGATTGATTCAACCGGGGCGATTGCTGCGACGAACCAGGCGTGGGACGATTTTTCGCTGCAAAACGGTGGCCGTCCCGCGGCAACCGGTGTCGGGGCAAACTATCTGGATGTCTGCCGATCGACTCAGGGGCCTGACGTGTTTTACGCCGAACAGGCCTTCCAGGGAATCAGCGATGTGCTGCACGGCAAGCGACAGGTGTTCACGCTCGAGTACCCATGCCATTCACCGACACAGCAACGTTGGTTCATGCTGCATGTTTCACCCTTGAGAAACGATCCCGACAAAGCGGTGACGGCCCACCTGACGATCACCGATCGCAAGCTGGTGGAAAACAAATTGGTCGAGACGACTCGGCTGGCGGCGATCGGCGAAGCGATGAAGGGCTTGAGCCACAAGGGCCGAAACTCGCTCCATCGCGCCCAAGGTTTCATCGATTTGCTGCGATATTCCATCAAGCAAGACGCCGAGGCGACAAAGTTGCTTGACCGCATTGAACTCGCCCAACAACGCTTGGTCGGTTTGTACGAAGAGGTGCAACACTATGCCGAGCCGATCCAACTGTCGTTCTCCACCGGCCGGTTGGATCACGTGGTCGAGGAGGCTTGGGCATCCCTTTCCCCGTTTGAAGATCGATTAAGGCTGCAGCACCTGGTGCGAGGAATGGAGTTGGATTGCGAAATGGACCGTGACGCGATCTGGCAAACCCTGAAGGTGATCTTTAGTAACGCGGCCGAATCCGGCCCATCGACCACGCTGGTCGATGTTTCCTATCAACCGGCCCAATTGAGCGGCCGCGCGGCAATCACCATGGTCATCAGCGACAACGGCCCGGGGATCCCCGGGGCGGACCAGGAAAAAGTTTTTGAGCCCTTTTACACAACCAAGACCATGGGGACCGGCCTGGGTCTGGCCACGGCCCGTCGGATCGTCGAAGGGCACGCCGGCCGACTGGTTGCCGGCCCATCCGTCTTAGGCGGTGCGTCCTTCTACTTGACGCTGCCAGTTCGTCAGTTGGTTCGCTGACAGCGTCGCGCTGCATCAACGTTGAGATTTAGAGTGCCGCATCGCGAGCAGAGGAGGATTCCTCGTTGAGTCAATGAAAAACACCGCGGACCACACAACGCGAGTGACGGGGGAGCCATGCGTTTGTGGATCGCACAAGGGGCCACGAGAGATCAAGACCGCGCCAATCCCACGCGCGGAAGCGAGATTCTTATCCCAAGGGATCACAGCCACTAGCCGGAGGTCCGCGCAGCGCCACCTCCGGACCACGCCCCCAATCCTCCCCACGCCCCCGGGCGGGGTCGCTGTGAAGCATTGATTCCCTGCGTTTGACGAGGTGTTAGCGGCAGGGCGCAAGCCCGCCGGGCCCTCATCGTTCCCGAAACACCGGAGGGCTCGCGCCCTAACGCTAAAATACACTTCACAGCGTTGCCCCGCCGGGGTCGCAGCGAGGATCCGAAAGCCCGGCGGGCTGACAGAGTGATTGCCGGGCCCGTCAGGGCCCGGGCAGCAACGCAACGTCGACGCAGGCCTGGAAGGCCGACACAGCGCGCACCGGTTACGTCGTGGCAGCATAGACTGTGTCGCCCTTTCAGGGCTAATGCAACAGAAAGAGTCTCTCAACCGGCGGCTGACACCGCCGGCAGACACTGTGCCTGCCCTCCGGGCATCACCCAGGCCCTCCACTTCACCAATCACCCGCACGCAGTTCATCGGCGCTGTGCTGGCCACGGCGTCTTGATCTCATGAGTGCACTTCAAATGTCTGGCGGCGCTCGCCTCCCAAACCTTGCCGCGTGTGTGTTCGGGGCTGGCAGGCGAGCCATGGAAACCTCCGGGCTGAGCGGGTGCACGCACGCATTCTGCACCTACTGCGATTCGTCGGCCAGCTCGGCAGGCGTTTTCCACGGCGTCCCCGTCATTACCCCGCCGGGTTTGCCGTAGCTGTCAAAGTAGAACTCGTAGAGCGGAGAAAATTGGGGGCGGAAATCATCCAGCGAGCAGCGAAAGAAGTCGTCGGGAATCTGTTTGCCGATCCGCCAATCGAAGACCCAGTGATGATGTTCTTGTTTGTGCCCGTAGGGGCTTCCTGAAGCCGCCTTGATCAGGTGCGGCAGGTACTTGCCCGACGCAGCATGTTTACGCCACTCGATTTCTGTTTCCGCGAACAGCCTGGGCATCTGCTCGATCTGGCTGACATATTTAACTTTGACCGGCAGGTAGTCGAATGCTTTGGACTGCAACAGTTCGATTTCGAAGTCGAGTGTGTAATGCTTCCAACGCCACCGGCTACGCAGATCGCCTTGAGTAATAGTTTCGGCTTCCAACAGTTCACTTTGCTGCAGGTAAACTTGTTCGATCCAGCCGTATTGATCTTCGGGGTTGCGAAGAAACATGGCGTGCAATACCAAGTCGTCGAAAGGATCAAAGCGGACACCGGACAGCCGTTGCTGCTTAATGAAGTCGGGAATGCTCTGTTGCTGTTCGCGAACTTTGTATCCATGTCGTGAAACTGACCCGGCTCGTCCTTTCGTTTCTCCTTTGCACTCGTACAGTTCGACCCAGTACTGAAATTCGTAGGTGCGGCTGGACGACTCAGGTCCCATCACTTTGCCGGACGCACGATACGTCAGATTCTTTTGCTTGTCGGCTGCCTGCAATCGGTAGATGCGATCAATCTGCAGTGGTGGTCGCTTGACCTTGGCGTCGTAAATCGTTTGGCTTTCTCCTGTGACCATCAGTGTGTAGCGTTTCAGCACACTGTCGCGGAGCAGCGTCAAGTCGGTCAGCCCCTGAAGCACCTGCTCTTTGGCGGAAGGGGAAATCGCAGGCTCGTCAGCGGATAAAGAGCCGTCGGACAGCAAGCCGTCGGACAGCAAGCCAGCGGCTGCGAACAGCATGGTGAAAACAATGGAAGGGTTAAGAAACCGCATTTTCAGATCCTGCCACAATCAAGATGCATTGCCTCACGGACGTGGTTCAGAAGGGCCACGCCCGGTTCAATTCTACCCTCACGCTACATACCGAAACATTGGACGCCACTCAGTTCGACAATCTCTACCGATTCTTCGTGACTTGCGTTATCGATATCACCTGTACACTTCCAATAGGTTTCAGCCCATTCGCAATCGCAATCTCCCTCGGAATAGCAAATGTAGGTATCTGGATTGGCTTCATCAGGTTCTCTTCCTTCTTCGTTAAAGCCTGCGTCCCGCTGCTCCTTGACGGTCGCGTTGTAGTCATCACCATGGTAGAGCCATGTCTTGCCCGCGCAGACCGCTGCTGTTTGGGGGTTTCCGCATTGATACGTCTTGACGCCACCGCTTTGGCCGGTCCAACACGTTTCTGTGTAAGTCGTATCGCACACGCGAATCCAATTGTATGGAACGACGTAGCGTACACAGTCTCCCTGTGCTATGGCCCCGCCTCCTGTGATCGCGATCAAGCAAGCCAACGTAAAGAATCTCATGTTCTACCCCTTACTGATTGAGCGTTCGAATTTCAACCTGTCCGCCAACAACCTGTAAGGTCGCGTAAAGTGGAAGCTTCGAGACCGTCTTGTTTGTCAACAAGACTTCATTCTTTCCACCTTCGCTATTTGGATCCGCTGAATATAAAATGCCTGTCAAACAGGTCAGCAAGGTAGCGAAGAAAACCCGTACGATCATGCCTGCCCCCGGCGTCGTGTGGATGTTACAGTCGAGACTGCTTCTATTGATGTGGGGTGAACTTATTGGTTTGCCGAATTGCATCCAAGAAAAATTTAGAAAGATTTTTAAAAAAATCGAGTGTGACCTGAACCTGATCGAAAACCAGCGCTCGGAGAAAGTACGAGAACGTTCCTTGCAGTGATGAAGGGATGAACGTCGAGCGGCGAGGTCAAGGTGTGTACGAAGTGGCCAAGCAAACATCGCCGCGGCACGTTTGAAGATCATGCCGAGCTTCGTCACCAGCTCGCACCAACCGTGACTGTCCAAGCCGATCCGTCTCAAGATCGGAGCGAGATGCTCTGGGATCTGACCCGCCTTCTGCTTTTCCCATTCCATCAAGTTCAACGGTGGGCGTCACCGGGTGTAAACTATGTTTCGCATCACGTGCATCATGACAAATTTGCAACACATTCCCACTTTGGCATTCCTTTCATGAACTTTGGATTTCGACTTTGTTGTTTGGCATTCCTTTCGATCGCGGTCTCTGTCTGCAACGGAGCACCGCCTGCGGGCTCGACGACTGAATCGCTATGGCCCGACTTGCCGCCGGGCACCACGCTCCGCGGTGAAGGCGACGTTCCACAATTGATCGTGACGCGAGTCGAGTCGGAGACGCCGACTGCGGCGGTGGTGATTCTGCCCGGTGGCGGATACGGCGGGCACGCGATGGATCACGAGGGCTATCAATTCGCAGAATGGTTCCAGTCCTTGGGCGTCAGCTCGGCGATTTGCACGTACCGGTTGCGGGGAAAAGGCAATGCCGGCAAAGGCTACGGGCACCCCGCGCCGATGATGGACGCACAGCGGGCCATTCAAACCTTGCGAGCCCGCGCCGAGGAGTGGAACATTGATCCGCAGCGGATCGGCGTGATCGGATTTTCCGCCGGTGGCCATTTGTGTTCGACGGTCTCGACCCACTTTGCGGACGCCGATCCCGCATCGGAAGACCCGATTGCACGGGTTTCGTCACGACCGGATTTCAGCATCTTGTGCTACCCCGTGATCGCATTCGGCAAACCGTACACGCACAAGGGCAGCCAACGAAACCTGATCGGTGCGGAGCCGGACGCAGCGTTGTTGGAATCGCTGTCGAACGAAAAACAGGTGACCGAGAACACGCCGCCGGCGTTTCTGTTCCACACCGGTGAAGACACGGCGGTTCCGGTCCAGAACAGTCTGGATTATTACCTGGCGTGTGTCCAAAACGGCGTCGCGGCTGAGTTACACGTCTTCCCGGAAGGCCGTCATGGATTGGGACTGGCGCAGCAGTTGCCGGGGGCAAAACAATGGCCCGATTTGTGCGCCGATTGGTTGCGGCGGTTGGGCGTCGTGACGACGAAGTGACGGATGCCGGTCCACGCCAGCGCCCAGGTTTGCACATTGTTCTCAGCGTAGCGGAAGGGCTCGCGCCCTCCGGTGTTTCGGGAACGATGAGCGACCGGAGGGCTTGGGCCCAATACCGCTAAATCGACAAGGTATTGACCAGCGCTGGGCCCGTAGGCTCGCGCCAAACGGCTGATGATCAATTGACATCAGCCGGTTCGCGCCAGCGTCCGGGCGACCATCAACGTCGATTTAGCGGCATTGGGCTTGCGCCCTGCCGCTAACACCTCGTCAAACACTGGGAATAAATGCTTCACAGCGTTGCCCTCCGGGGTCACGGCAGATGGGAGGTCGGATATCCGGAGGTGTCGCTGCGCTCACCTCCGGCTACTGGCTTTGACCCCGTCCGGGGTCCTGCCTGCGATTGGAGATTGCCCGTCGGCTCGCACCCGATCACCA
>NZ_JBFHKV010000114.1:0-12569 GCF_041595215.1 Stieleria sp.
GGACAAGTGCCGCTGGGCGTCTCCTATCCGCGTTCCCTCTGCGCCGCGGGGAACGGCATGTGGCTGCGCGCGAGTTTTTCGGACGGCCGGATTCAGTTGATCCAGCTGTCACCGGCCAACGCAGGAGCTTCAGCGACCGGCCGCGTCGTCTCGCAGATTCTCGCACATCGACCGGCACCGGATCATCGTTTGCCGCTGGCGTCGCTGCCCGGTGACACGTTGTTCGTCTCCGGCGGCCAGGACGGAAACATCCATCGCTGGCACCAACATGACCTTCGATCGACGGAGCTTCGCAAACGGCCCGAATCGGTGTTGGCCAGCTATTTGATCCCGGAAACGGGAAGCGTCTATCACGTTCATCACGACCAGCGGCGACCGTTTGCCGTTCATTCAAGCATCTTCTCTCCGTCGATCACCAATGCGATGTTCGCCGCTGCGAACGGACAAACGATCTGGATCGTCGCCGCCGCCGACCAACAACCGGTCGCCGAAATTGCTTCGCCGCTCGACCGACATCGCGATGTCGCATTGTCGGCCGAAGGAGACACACTGGTGGCCGGATCCGAGACGCAGGTGTGCGTCTGGAAATCGAACGACGGTTGGAAGTCACATGAACTGTTGAATCGATTCGAGATCACGCATGACGCACCGCCGGTTCTTTGCGACGGTGGTGAGACACTGGTCATCGATGATGCCGCCGGACATCGAGTCCTGGCAATCGATGTTCAATCCGGACAGCAAACCGAGCTTGCGACCGACGTGACCGTGTCCTTCATTTGCCTCGATGCCGGTGCAACCCGATTGGGCTTGATTGCTGAGAATCGGATCCAAATCGTTGATCGCCAGACCGCAGCGGTGCTGATCGAGACGGATCAGTACTACGGCATCACGCGATTGTGTTTCAGCGACGACGGCACGACTTTACTGGAAGGACGCCGCGACGGTCGTGTCTATGTCTGGCATCTGCCGACGCGCCAACGACTCGGACTGCTCTACGAACCCGAGCATTCCGTCGGCACGTTGCTCCGCTGGCAAGTCGCACAGGAAAGCCGTCGTCTGATGCTGGAGTTCGCCAGCGATTACGGCGGCACCGACCTGCTCCTGTTGCCCGGCCAGATGGACCGGAAAGCACAGACCGACCGGTAAGCGCAGACCGTCCCCTGAGCAACAAGTGATAGGTCGAAACAGACGTTTCAGCGGCGGCGACGCAGCAACATCCCACAGCTGATCAACCCGGCCAAGGCGGCGGAGGCGGGTTCGGGTACGGCACTGATGCGCGCGACCGAAACGTTGTCGATGAATAAACGTGAGGTGCTGCCAACGTTTGCACCCGTCGCGGCATTGAACTGCAGCGTGATCCCCCCGCTGACGTCTGGGCCGGTGACGGGGCTGAAGCTGAAACGTTGGTAATCATTGGTCAACGCGAGCGGTCCGCTGCCAAGAATCGGATTCGCCGATGTCCCGCCGCCGGCGATTTCAGAGAAGAACTCTGCGAAGGCCACTCCGCCACTGGTCTCAGCCCCCTTGGCGTCGAACGAAATTAAGATCGTTTCGCCGGCCGTGACCAGACCAACGCCAAGGTTGGCTTGCTTGACCACCAGAGCTGAACCGGAAACGTCGTTGAACAACTCGCCGGCGAAGCTACCCGTTTTACTGTCGCTGGTGACGGCAAACGTTTGCGCGGGTGAAGCAAAGGATGTCCAGCCGCTGATGTCCCCGGTTTCAAAGTCGCCGTTGACCGTCAGCTCCGCGGCGGCATCGCCGGACGGTACGACGAAAGCTAGGACCAGTCCAAACAGGCAAATCGGTTTCATCGCTGACATCGCATTACTTCGAATTGGGGGACATTGAACCTTGTCACCCTACACGAATCAGCAGAGCTCCACGATTATTCCGCCGAGTTTGTCGAAATTGACACGGCTGCGGTTCACCCCCCCCGCTGAACATCAATCTCAAGCGGAGGCGCGGTCGATGTGATCCATGATCGCGCGACCGATGCCGGACCTGTCACACTGATCGATCACGATCAAGCTGCACTCGGTCGCATCGGCTTGGCGGATCGCGGTGAACAGGTGCTGCGCCACTTCGTTCAGGTCACCGGTTCGGCTGAGTGATCGATACCAACCGAAGCGGGCGGCTTCGCAGTCGGGCAGCGGGGCAAAGACGATTCGGGCGACGCGTGACGGGTCAACCTCTTCGGCCTGCCAGGCAGCGACGACCCGCAACGGCTTCGCCGGCGAGTAGTGTTTTGCCAGCATGCCAGGTGCGGGCATCGCCTCAAGCGGACCGCTTCTCTCTGGGGCGTCGTTACCGACTTTGCTCTCGACGGTGTCATCCTTGCCGGCGCGCTGGGCGAGCTTGACGGACCCGAATGCGTCTTGAAGCTGTTCCACCGAGATGCCTCCCGGTCGCAGCAATTCGACTCCGTCACGCTGCAGCCGAATGATCGTTGACTCCAGTCCACATTCACATTCACCGCCGTCGAGGATCATTGCGACCTTGTCGCCGAGCCCTTGCCGGACGTGTTCGGCGCAGGTCGGGCTGACGTAGTTGGACGGGTTGGCACTGGGTGCGGCGATCGGGAACTCGCACGCGGCCAGCAACGATCGCATCACCGGATGGCTGGGGACACGGACGGCAACGGTCGGCGCTCCGGCGGTGACTTCATCGACCACGTCGGCTGAACGGGGAACCACGACGGTCAACGGCCCGGGCCAAAACGCGGCGGCGCGTTGCCATTGGTCGGCCAGCCATCGGGGATGATCGACGTGAACCCAGCGCCGTGCCGATTCGGGCGAGTCGACGTGGATGATCAAGGGATTGTTGGCCGGGCGGCCTTTGGCCTGAAAGATCTTGTGGACCGCCACCGGATTGGTGGCATCGGCGGCCAAGCCATAAACCGTTTCGGTGGGAACACCGACCAGTTGTCCGTCGGCAAGGAGTCTGGCCGCCTCGGCGATCGAAGCGTTCGATGCGGCTTTGATCTTGGAACTGGACACGTGACGGTCAGCCGATCACATCGCGTTGCAACGTCGTCAGCTCGGCGATTCCCTTGCGGGCCATCGCAAGCATGGCGGCCAATTGGTCGTCGTCAAAGGTTGCTTCTTCGCCGGTGCCTTGGATTTCCACGAACTTGCCGCGACCGGTCATGACGACGTTCATGTCGACGTCGGCGGCGAAATCCAGTTCGTAGTCGAGATCCAGTTTGACGGTGTCCTTGATCACTCCCACACTGATCGCAGCGATGCTATCGCGGAGCGGACCTTCACCGATCTTTGCATCGGGCAATTCATTTTGCACCGCTTTGGCCAGCGCGATGAACCCGCCGGTGATCGATGCGGTTCGCGTGCCGCCGTCGGCTTGCAGGACATCGCAATCGACGACGATGGAGCGTTCACCGAGTGCCTTCAGGTCCACCACGGCACGCAGCGACCGGCCGATCAACCGCTGGATTTCCGTCGTCCGTCCGTCCACCTTGCTGCGTTCGCGTCGCTTCCGCGGCACGGTGCTGCCGGGCAGCATGTTGTATTCGGCGGTGACCCAGCCTTTGCCCTTGCCTTCCATCCACGGCGGAACGCTGGGTTCAACCGATGCGGTGCACAGGACGATCGTGTTGCCGGACTTGTACAGCACGTTGGCGGGATGATGGGCCAGGTAGCCGAGTTGGATCTCGACCGGGCGTAGTTGATCGTCGGGGCGCATGGAGGGGGAGGTGAAGTGGGGTGAGAAAGAGAGGATTTGGTTTCCGGACGTGGCGTATGCTTCCAGCTTGCGACTCAGACCACGTTTTTACCGATCCAATCGCGACCGAGCATCCAGACGAGCAAGCCTTTCTGGGCGTGCATCCGGTTTCCGGCTTGGCGGACGATGTCGCTTTGGTCCCCGTCGATCACTTCGTCGGTGATTTCTTCGCCGCGAACCGCCGGCAAACAATGCAGCACGCGAGCCGACGTGGGCGCCGCCTGCAGCAAGGTCTTGTTGAGCTGGAAATCTTTGAAGGCCTGACGACGGGCGACCATTTCGGCTTCTTGTCCCATGCTGGTCCAGACATCGGTGTAGATCGCGTCGGCCGTCTTCACCGCCGCGGCGGGATCATGCAGGGTTTCGATCTCCGCGTTCGGATAGGCGGCCTGGACCATTGCCATCCAATCCGATTCCATCTCATATCCATCGGGGCAGGCCAACGTGAATCGCATCTTCAGCATCGCGCAGATCAACGTCAGCGACTGAGCGACGTTGTTGCCGTCGCCGACGAACACGAGATGTTTGCCGGCGTAGGATCCGAAGGCTTCTTCGATCGTCAAGATATCCGCCAGCGCCTGGCAGGGATGGCAGCGATCGGTCAATCCGTTGATCACCGGCATCGCGTTGAAGCTAGCCAGCAATTCGACTTGGGCATGTTGTTTGGCGCGACACACGACGGCGTCGACGAATTGGCCGAGCACGTTGGTGAAGTCGGACGGTGATTCACGTTTCCCCCAGCCGACATCGGAACCAAGAAACAGGCTCTCGCCGCCCAGCTGCGCCATCCCGGCCTCGAAACTCACCCGCGTCCGCAAGCTGGGCTTTTCGAACAGCAGCGCGATGACTTGGTTCTTCAAGATGTTGGGCCGATCACCGGCCGCCAACTTTTGCTTGACGACACCGGCGGTCCGCAGAATCAGCTGCAAGTCGTCGGGACTGATGTCGAACAGGGATAAGAAGTGTTGCATGAGAAGAACAGCTCACTTGCCAGCGTGATGAGAAACGTGCAAAGACACGACAAGGTTAGTTACTTGTAGATTTCGGTGCCGACGCCTTCAGAGGTGTAGATTTCCAACAGCAACGAATGTCGCAGCCGGCCGTCGACGATGTGCACCTTGCCGACGCCCCGTCCGAGTGTTTCCAAACAGGCTTCGACTTTGGGAATCATACCCGAGGCGATGTGCCCGGAGTCGATCAACGCGCGGGCTTCGGTTTCACTGAGCGAGTGGATGATCGTGTCGGGATCATCTTTGTCCATGCGAACGCCGTTGACGTCGGAAAGGAAAACCAGCTTTTCGGCGCCGAGTGCCTGTGCGACCGCCATCGCCGCGGTGTCCGCGTTGACGTTGTAACAACGCCCATCTTTGCCTTCACAGAAACTGGGGATGACGGGAACCTGGTCGGTGTACAACAGCCCTTCGATGACGCTGCGGTCGACTTCGGTCACCTGGCCGACGTGCCCCAAGTCTTCACCGCTGTCCAGTTTCAACGGTTCTCCGAACAGCACGTTGGTGCTGTGCACGGACAGATTCATCGCCCGGCCACCGAGCCGCTCGATCTCGTCGGTCAAAAATTGATTGACTTCTCCGGCCAACACCCGCCGCACGACTTCCAAGGTCGCATCGTCGGTGTATCGCCGGCCGTGGATGAATTTCGGCTCCACGTTCGACTCGGCCAGCGCCCGGTTGATCGCTTTTCCCCCGCCGTGAACCACCACGGGTTTCATGCCCACCGTTTCCATGAAGATCACATCCAACAGGATGTGCATCAACGCGTTCTCATCGTCCAGCACGCTGCCGCCGAGCTTGATGACGGTGGTCTTGCCGCGGAATCTGCGAATCCATCCCATCGCTTCGATGAGAGTGTCAGCTTTGGCGATCGCTTCTTGCACGCGGGAGACTCCAAACCGTGAGAAGGTTAAACTGTGCACGTCGAATTGGGCAAAACGAAAAACGGACCATGCTAGGTGCCCGCCCGATGGGGGTCAATTGCGGGCCGGCCCGCTGGGCCCAGGTATCCGAAAAGAACCGCGTTTCCAATGCCTTTCCGCCCCCCTCCGGGGCATATACCGAAAAGAAACCTTGATGAAAAAAGCGACTGTTGTAGTGATCGGCGGCGGACAGATGGGGCGTGCCCTGGTCGGTGGGATGCTGGCATCCGGCTTCGCCACAGCCGAACAAATCACCATCGTGGACCCCAACCCCGACAGCCGCCAGTGGTGGACCAGCCAACACCCGACCGTCGGGTTCGGTGACAGACTCGGTAGCGAAAACGCCCAGGCGGACATTTTTCTGCTGGCGGTCAAACCGCATCTCATCCCGCACGTGGCCGCCGAAATCGCCGGATTGGTGGACCAGACCAAACTGGTCATCTCGATCGCCGCCGGGGTTTCCCTGCAAACCTTGTGCGAGCATGCCGGTCACGAGCGCGTCATCCGCGTGATGCCGAACACCCCCAGCCTGGTCGGCGCCGGGGCGAGCGCGTTTTGCGTCGCGGCCGCCGCGACCGACGACGATTGCCGGTGGATCGAACAAGCCTTGGCCGGCGTCGGAACGGTCGCCCGCGTCGCCGAAGCCCAGATGGATGCGGTCACCGGACTGAGCGGCTCCGGCCCGGCGTACATCTGTTTGGTGATCGAGGCACTTGCCGATGGCGGCGTGCTGGCCGGGCTACCGAGACCGTTGGCGATGACCCTGGCCGCCCAGACCGTGCTGGGGACCGCTAAGATGGTGACCGAAACCGGACGCCACCCGGCAGAACTGAAAGACGCCGTCGCCAGCCCCGGCGGCACGACGATCGCCGCGCTGAAAGTGTTGGAAGAACGGGGACTGCGTGCGGCACTGATCAACGCCGTCGAAACAAGCGCGCGACGCAGCGGGGAGTTGGGTTAGTTTCAGGTTTCAGGTTTCAGGTTTCATTGTTGCCCGATCTTTTCTTGTCACCCATTTTCTTGTCTGGCCATTCTTCGTCCGTCCACCATTTTTCTGCCCTCCATTTTTCTGTCACTTGCCAGTCGCCAACTGACTTGGAACTTGAAACTCGAAACCTGAAACTTTTCTAAAGCTCCAAGAACAATCTCGCCGGATCTTCGATCACTTCCTTGATCGTGCGCAGGAACCCGACGGCTTCGCGGCCGTCGACGATGCGGTGATCGTAGGTCAGCGCGACGTACATCATCGGTCGGATTTCGACTTTGCCATCGATCGCGACGGGCCGGTCCTGGATCGAATGCAATCCCAGGATCCCGCTTTGTGGCGGATTGACGATCGGGGTACTGAGCAGCGACCCATAGATGCCACCGTTGCTGATCGTGAACGTCCCACCGATCAGGTCTTCGGCTTGCAACCTGTTTTCGACCACTTGCTTGGCAAAGTCGGCGATCGTCCATTCGATTTCCGCAAACGACAGACGTTCGGTGTTTCGAACGATGGGCACGACCAGGCCTTTTCCGCCGCCCATGGCGATCCCGAGATCCTGGTAGTTGCGGTAAATAGCGCTGTCATCGCGGATTTCTGCGTTGACGGCGGGAAAGCGTCGCAGCGCTTCGACGCTCGCCTTGGCGAAGAATGACATGAAGCCGAGTTTGACACCGTGCTTTTCCAGAAACGCGTCTTTGTACTTCTTGCGAAGACTCATCACGGGCTGCATGTCGATTTCGTTGAACGTCGTCAACAATGCGGCGGTCTGTTGGGCGCTGACCAGCCGCGATGCGATCGTGCGGCGCAGCATGCTGAGCGGCTTGACCTCTTCGCTGCGATCGGGCGCACCGGTCATCAGTGTGCTGGTCGGCTTGGACGGTGCAGTCACCCCCGTGGAGGCGGCAGGCTTGCCAGCCGATTTTTTGGCGGGCGGTGCTTCGGCTGGCTTGGACGCCTGTTTCGCCCCGCCGGATTCGAGATACCGCTGCACGTCTTCTTTCAACAGTCGGCCGCCGGGGCCGCTGGCGGGAACATCCGAAGCCGACAAACCGTTCTCGTCGAGCAGGCGCTGCGCGGCGGGCATCACAAAACTGGCGGCTGATCCACCCGACCCGGAACCGCCGGCGGAGTCGGCAGGCGCGGCGGTCGAGCCCGAGTCTGGGGACGCCGATGCGTCGGAGTCGGGTTTCGGGGCGACGCGGATCTTCGCGATCAGCTCACCGATCTCGGCAAAATCCCCCTCCTGCTTGGTGATTCCTTCCAAGAATCCGGCCGCCGGGGCGGGCAGCTGAACCGATGCCTTTTCCGTTTCAATCTCCACCAAGTCCTCGCCCGAATCGACCCATTCGCCTTCGGACTTGATCCAAGCCCCCAATTGAACTTCGGTGATGGACTCGCCAACGGTCGGCACTTCAACGTCTACGATTTCGCTCACGGCTTCCGGATGTCCCAATCAAAGATGAAGATCGAATTTTTCCCGTCAAACGCGGGCATCGTCACAGGATAACGGGCAAATGCCAAGGTGTCATCGACGGAAACGGGCCCAATTAGGTTCTCAGCATCCGGATCAGATCGTCGTTGGACAGCTTGGCCGCGGCTTCGGTCCCTTCCATCACCCCGGCGACCAGATCGCGTTTGGATTCGTGCAGCGCCAAGATTTCCTCTTCGATCGTGCCCCGGGCGACGATCCGGTAGACCATCACCGGTTTGTCTTGCCCCATCCGGTGGGCCCGGTCGGTCGCCTGGTCTTCCACGGCCGGATTCCACCAGGGATCCATGTGGATGACATAGTCGGCGGCGGTCAGATTGAGCCCGGTTCCGCCGGCTTTGAGCGAAATCAGGAAAACGTCGGCGGTGCCGGTTTGGAACTCGTCGACGGCCACCTGCCGCGCCTTGGCGGGGGTCGACCCGTCGAGGTACTGGTACGTGAATCCACGCTCATCGAGGGCCTTACGGATCAACGCCAGGTGCTCGGTGAACTGGCTGAAGACGAGCGCCCGGTGGCCTTCTTCGCGGAGGCTGTCCAAGGTTTCACAGAGCTGATCGAGTTTGGCCGACGATTCGGTCCATTGCTTGTTGACCAAACCGGCATGGCAGGCGATTTGCCGCAGCCGGGTCATCAGCGCCAGAATCTTGAAACGTTGGTCCTTGATGTGCGGCAGGGCTTCGAGGGTTTCAATTTCGCCGATCGCCGCCAAGCGGACCTTCTCGTACTCGGCTCGCTCGGCCGGACTCAGATCGACATACAAGTTCATCTCGGTGCGGGGCGGCAATTCGGTCAACACCTCGGACTTGGTTCGGCGGAGCACGAAGGGCTGCAACCGCTCGGCCAGCGCCTTGCGGGCCGACTCGCTAGATTCCTTTTCGATCGGCCCGGCGAATCGTTTGCGGAAATGTTCCCAGCCGCCGAAGACGCCCGGCGAAACGACGTGGAACAGACTCCACAATTCACCGAGATGGTTTTCCACCGGCGTTCCGGTCAGCGCGACCGTCCAATCGGCGTCGATCCCGGCGATCGCCTTACTGGTCTTGCTGCGACTGTTCTTGATCGCCTGGGCTTCGTCCAACACCAGGGTCGACCAAGACACCCCGGCAAGCGCCTCGGCATCGCGCAAGGCCAACCCGTAGCTGCAGATCACCAACGACCGGGGTCCGACCGTGGGCAGAAACTCTCCGCGTTCGGTTTCACGGTACAGGTGGACGTCCAGGTCGGGGGCGAAACGCTCGGCCTCGCGCTGCCAATTGAACCCGACACTGGTCGGCGCGATCACCAGCGCCGGACCGTCGGCGGATCGATCCAGCAAGACGGCCAGCGTTTGAAGTGTCTTGCCCAAACCCATGTCGTCGGCCAAGATGCCGCCGACGCCCCACTCGGCCAACTTGCGCAGCCACTTGTATCCGTCGATCTGGTAGTCCCGCAGATTGGCATCCAAGTTCTGCGGCACGGTCGGATCCAGCTTCTCCGCCTTGGCCAATCGTTTGACGCATTTTTCCCAGGCACGGCTGGCTTTGACGGCGACGTCGGAATCGACCAATTCACGAATCGCCGGGGCCGCGGTCGCATCCAATTTCAGCGTGTTGCGATCATTGTGCGTCGCATCCTGCAAACGCTTCAATCGCTTCCGCAACCCTTCGGAGATTCTGGCCCACTGCCCATCGGCCAGTTTGATGTAATCGCCGATGCCGTCTTGATCATCCGCCGGCAGCCCGTTGATCAACTCGGCCAGCGGCATCGAGTGCTCGCCGAACTTGCATTCGCCTGAGATCCCGAACCAATTGCGTTTGTTCGTGATGTCGACCTTGACGTTGCTGCTGGACAAGTTGCCGAGCACCGTGACCGGTTTTTCGCCGGTGCGATCCCACAGCACTTCGACGTCACTCTCGGGCGACTGCAGGTCCTCGATCAGACGCAGCGCGGCGCCGAAATCATCGATCGTTCCGAACCAATTCTCGCGGTCCACCGACAGACGCCAGCGCTTGAGCAGCCGATCAATTTGCTCCGATTCTCGAGTGACCGAGCGGGCCAGCTGCAACTTCTCGCCGTCGCGTTCGGTGGCTACGACCATCGGTCCCGTCAAGGGTCGCCTGAGCACACCGGCGGCGTCGCGGACGCGGAGCCCGAAATCGAGCCGGCCGTCGGCTCGACTGCGAAGCAGGATCGCCGGACGGGCGTCCGTAAAACGGACCGGCCCCGCCACCGAAGGCGGCAACAGAATGGAAATCTGTTTTTGAAGCTTGGCCAGCGGTTGCAGCAAGTCTTCGCGGCGGTCCAGGGCGACCGGAGGCAGTTGGCAAATCGAACGAATCAACTCGGCTTCGTTTGCCTTCGATTTGCCGACCAAGATTTCGTCGGCGTCCAGGTCGATGCGCAGAAAGGTTTCACCGGAGGCGATCACTCTGGGATAGATCTTCGATCCGTCTTGATTCGAAAACAGGACACGGTAGTTGTCCTTTGAGATCCCGACGGCGAGATAGTTGGGATAGTCCCGGACGCTGATCGGTTCGGAATCCCAAGTGACGTTGTTCTGCCCGACCAGTTGCTCGATCGCTTCGACCGCGTCCAACTGGTAGCCGGAGTCGCCGTAGTAATGACGGCCGACACGCTCGATCTTGGCGACCACCGCAAGATCGGCATCGGTCAGCGGGAGCGAACGATCGGTGATCAAGTTGTCCAGACGGATCTTCTTGCCTTTGGTGAATCCATCGCCACGTTTCTTTTTTTGCTGAAGCAGCGGTTGGACCGATAAATACCCTCCGCTGCTCTGCGTAAAGTTCCAAATGATCCGCTGCGTCACAATCGCAGCCAGCGGCGGCAACAGATCGTCATCTTCGTCGGCGACATCGGAAAACAGGTCGTGTTGCTCGGTCGTGATCCGATTCAGCTCGGCGATCGCGATCGTCGAGGGGTCGGCCACATAGGCGTCGCGCGGCGGCTCACCCGACTCCATCTCGCCTTGAGCGATCCGCGACCGCAAGGGCTGGTTGTGCTGCAATTGCTCGAGCGCGTGCAACACAAATTGATAGCAGTGCACGCAAGGTTCAATTCCGCCCGATTCGGCGCAGTCACACCCCGCCGGCGATGATTCCACATCCACGCTCAAGTAGACGTTGTGGTGGATACCCTTGCTTGACCAAGAACCCTGCATCTCGCCGCAGCGATAAATCCTTTCGATGTGGATTTTTGCCGGGATCGATCGATCGGCCCGCTGACGAGCATGAGCGGACCTGATCTGAGGGGGAAAGCTCTCCAACAGCTCTCGCAACGCGAAGAACCAGGATTGGACGTCCTGGCAGTCAAAGCGGGGCTCATCGAACCAGTCGTCGCCATCATCGAGCAATGACTGCAGCCCGATCAGACCATTTTTGTTCTTTGCCTGCGAAAGGACTTTGCGAAGCTTTTGCAATTGGATTTTCGATCGCGACACCGGGAACTCCGTTTCACAAGTCTGTGTGGTCAACAGACAATCAATCTACCGTCCGCCACCGTTTTCGACGAGTTGGTTTTCCGACTCGTCCGCCAAATCCTGCTTGACACGCAACGGCACCGCGATTTTCCGCAGCCGAAACTCGCGAAACAGCGAAATTAAATTGATCGCCAACACCCCCGATCCGACCACCAGGATCAACATCGCGACTTCAGCCGGCAGCCCCCGCGTGCTGAACGCTTCGTCCCACGTCCACCCCCAATTGCTCGCGTGCAGCGCGGAGTAGCTAAACGAGACGCGGCCTTGGATGGCCACATCGATGATCGCCGGCACGATCACGCCCAAGAAATATGCAACGATCGCCGCAATCAGGGGGGCGACAAAGGAGGGCCCGAACCGCTTCAGAAACGGCATCGACAGCAAGCGAATGATCCCCAGATATCCCAGCAGATAGCCGATCATCATCGCCGCAAAGATCGGCGGAGGAGTGTCCACACTCGTTCCCTGGACGACGCCCGTCTGGACGCCAAATACACCCACCCCGGCCAACACCAACAGCCCCGCCACGCTCGTGCCGACGACAAACATGAAACCGGTCCCCGGCCCGGGCATCCACCACGTGAACAACATGCGGGTCCCGTAAGTGGCCGGCAATCCGCGTCGCACGCGGGGGCTCAACTCCGACGCTTCGCCGCACATGAACATCCCCACCAACAACCAATAGATCCCTAGGTACAGCAGCCCCTCATTGATCCATTCGAAATCACCGGTCACCCAGGCGGCGTAGGCGATCGTCACCACCCAGATCGCCTGCTGGAAAAACAGAATCACACGCAATCGGGTCGAGCGATTCTCGGTAACCGGAGCGATACGGGCCGCCGCCGCGGCCACGAACAAAACAACGAACGATGCCGCAACGGTGAACGAAGCGAGAAATCCGAACCAAGTCCCACTCCATTGCTCGGGCAACACCATCGAGAAA